>DAOUZW010000036.1 GCA_030671315.1 Candidatus Bathyarchaeota archaeon | reverse complement strand
CATGATTTTTTTCCGTGTGTGTGCCTTAGCTGGTGAGCACACACACACACACACACACACACAAAAGAAAACGTTACGATGGCGTCAGCTAGCCATTAAGCTTCTATAATTAGCTCTTTCTTTCCAGCCTTGAAACGTATTTTAACATGTACGGATGATTTAGGTGGAAATGGGAAAGCTGTGTCTTCCACCAGATCTTTGGGTAAATATACGAAATATCTTCCGTCTTTTGTTGCAAACATGCTTCCTCTGCCTTGACGTGCCAATTTAGATCCCTTCAAATTCCTAAGATTCAGATTTCAACCTAATTACTATTTTTTATATTTTTCTATGATTAGCTTCTTGTCTTTGGTGTCGAAACTTATCTTAACCTTTACCGATGATTTCATTGAAAAAGGAAAAGCTGTATCTTCGACTAGACTCTTAGGTAGATACACAAAGTATCGTCCATCTTTTCTTGTAAAAATACTTCCTCTACTTGAACTCACCAATTTACATCGTACCTTTTTTTAGCTATAGAGCAGTGTGCATTATAACAGCGCAATATAAACAATTCGAATACAAATATATCAAAAATATAATAAACTAATTCCAAATTATAACAAATTAACTATTGTTTGTATTGCGGAAGTGGATATTATGAAAAATGCTATTCTTGCTGGTGCAGTTGCTGGTGCTGTTGCTGATATAGCAGTTGTTGCCAGCGCATATGTTTTTGCAAACATAGGAGTCTTCGAACCTCTAGGAGGTTCAATGGAGATATGGACTCCTTCAATGTGGATATTACTTAGTGTAGCTCATCTCTCACTAGACATTTTCTGGGGCATGATTGGAGGTGCAGCATTTTCATTTCTTTATAGTTTAATTCCAGGTAAAGATGCTGTGAAAGGTCTTTACTTTGGTCTTTCAATATGGGTGATTAAGGATGTCGCAGCAGGTTCATATCTTGCTCTAATAATGATGGAAGTTAATGCAGGAATTATGCTAATAATTGTTGGATTTTTCATGTGGATTGTATATGGGCCTGTGCTTGGATACCTCTACAAGAAATGATCATCTCTTAATGAAAATCATGGAGGTGAAACTTTTATGAGTAAAAAAGAGAAATCTGAAGAAACAAAACCTTTGATAGAAGATCTGGATAAGACAATAAAGGATGTAAAGAAATTAACAGATGATTCTAAAGTCATGATAGAAGACAGGATGAAGAGTAAACCTCTAGAATCTGCAACAATGATTTTTCTGGTTGGCTTAGTGTTAGGGATTTTAATAGGTTCAGCTAGGCGTAGTTGAGGCAGCGCAAGTTTGTAGAATAGAAGCTAACTCAATAAGAGCTTTAGCAGTAGCTTTGGAAAGTCGCCAACATCCTAAACTATCTAGCTGAATCATAGCATCTGCGTTCGCACGCTAAAGATTGAATTGTTCTTAAAATATCACATAAGCAATTGTTTTTAATACGAAAAAGACATAGTACGCAAATCTGTTGAAATCAAATCAGTTTAGATGTGATGAAAAACCGAATATGATGGCGCTATTCCGATGAGCACCGATATCTTTCAACAACTCATGATCGCTTTCCAGATTTTTGGTGGACTCGCTCTATTTCTGTTCGGAATAGGATTTCTAAGCGGCGGCTTAGAGAAAGCAGCTGGCTTTAGAATGCAAAAAATGCTTGAAAAGCTAACTAGTAATCGAGTGAAGGCTGCTGGAGCAGGTGCTTTCATAACCGCAGTTATTCAGAGTAGCAGTCTAATGATGATAACTCTAATAGGGCTAATCAATGCAGGTTTGCTAAATCTCAGACAAGCAGTTGGCGTTATACTCGGAGCTGAAATCGGAACCACTATTACAGCCCAAATCGTCTCTTTTAATATTGGTCAAATATATTTCTTGATAATAGGAGTCGGATTTCTAGTCTACTTCTCACTAAGAAGAAGTAATTATCAATACATTGGACAAGCCATACTAGGTTTTGGAATAATATTTCTGGGAATGGCAACTATGTCAAGTGGATTAAAACCGTTAAGTCAAGATCCACTATTCATAGATACTTTAAGAGAATTTGGAAAAACACCAATGTTAGGAGTCCTCATAGGCGCAGCCTTTACTGCAGTGATTCAGAGCAGCTCAGCAATGACGGGTCTCGTAATAGCTATGGGAATGGAGAATGCTATCACCTTGGAAGGTGCTATAGCACTAATATTTGGTGCAAATATTGGAACTTGTATCACAGGAATGATTGCATCTCTTGGATCTTCTATTGCATCAAAAAGAGCTGCCGTGGCACAAGTTATTATCAATTTTCTTGGCGTTGCTATCTTTTTACCGTTCCTAACCCCTTTTGCCAACGTTGTCTCTTTAACTTCTGATAATCTTCCTAGACAAATAGCTAATGCTCACACAATATTCAATGTCATGGTGACATTGATAATGTTCCCATTGTTAGGAGTTATTGTTTACGCAGCAACAAAGATTATTCGCGGCGAAGATCTACCTTTCGATTTTCGAGTGAGATACCTTGATGAAAGACTTCTGAACGCTCCTATAATCGCACTCACTCAGGCTGACAAAGAAGTAAAGAGAATCGCCCAATTAGTGGTAGGAATGTTAGAAAGAGCAGAAGCAGCGTTCATGAAGAACGATGAAAAATCGATGAAAATAGTTTTTGAAAGAGAGACCGCTATTGATGAACTCTGCAGATCTGTAGAAAAATATCTTGATAAGATACCTATGAGTAGGCTGAATGAAAGTGGCTTTCGGAAAAGCGTTGCATTAATCCATACTTTGACAGATATCGAAAGGATAGCTGATCATTCCGATAATTTTGCCATAGCAGCTCGGGAAAAGATAAAATCTGGAATCAGTTTTTCCCCTCAAGCTCAAGAAGAGTTACAAACAGTGTTCAGTAAAGTAAGAAAAATGTACGAAAGCGTGGTACAAGCACTAAATACAAATGATAAAGAGATGGCCAAGGAGATCTTGAAAATGGAGGATGAAATAAACGAATTAGAGAGTGAATTCAGAGAAGAACACATCAATAGATTGAAAAAAGGAATATGCTTACCGGAAGCTGATGTTATATTCACAGAGTCCATGAGAAACTTGGAAAGAATCGGTGATCATTCTGATAATATCGCTCATAGCATACTAACAGAGTAGATCGAACTCGATACGATAGTACTGATAATATTGTTTACAAAATAAAAATAATCATATGATATTTCACGCGCGCTGAATCTGACTGCCGTAAAAAAATCTGAAAATAATAGCTAGAGCGATCATATCATCTCAAGTTCTCGATCTGGTTCTTCCGGAACATCTGGAAGAACTTCTTGACTTCTTGCCTCGACTGCTAAACTTGCATGTTCTAGTATTGCACTAGCTTCTTCAGTCAGATTCGATGTTTCATTAGTGTCTGATGCTATTTGTCCTGTCATCTGAACCATATCCTCAAGTTCAGATGCGATCTTTCCCATATGAGAAGAAAAAGATGGTAGAATGCAGGAAAGCTTGTTCTTTACATCATTAAGCAAATTTATAGGAATCGAGATGGATGTTGCCAAGTCTGAAAATATCCAAACGGTTTCAAGTCGAAGGATCACCTGCTCAAGTGCAAGCTTACAGTAAACAACAACTTTAACAATTTTCTTTACTTGGTCACATTCTTCAGCATAGATAGACGCCCTATCATTATCATTCTTATTTTTTGCATGGACACATTTGTCAAAACATTCTTCATGGCGCCTGTTAAGTCTGAAAACTATTTTTTCGAGCCTTTCTTGCTGGATTTTCAAGTAGTAGATTGAATATATTACTCTCTTTCGGAAAGATTTTGATCTACCCATCTTTCCTTTAATTTGGGAAATTAGGTTACTATTCGCTTCTTGATCCCAGTTTCGCAATATGTCGTCGAGCAAGTGGTCTCAAGCATGAAACAGCATGTATGAGTTTAAAGCTCATTAGCCAAGAAATTGTTGTAAAAACTCAAGAATAACCAAAAAAAAAGAGGTTAGGCAGGGACTTTTGGAATAGATTTTCTCCCGGCCTCAAGCATTTCTGGTGTAGCAGCGAAATTCTTAAGCATTTTAGCTTTGTATTCGTCGTAAACTTGTAGATCCAGTAATCCATGACCGCTATAATTGAATAGTATCGTCTTTTCTTCTCCGGTCTTCTTGCATTCAAGGGCTACGTCTATGACTCCTTTAAGTACGTGCGCTGTTTCAGGTGCTGCTATGAATCCTTCAGTCTTCGCGAATGTTTCAGCTGCTTCCATGACTTCGTTCTGGCCATAGGCACGGCTTTCCATTAAGCCCTTGTTTATTAGGAAGCTTAGACTTGGAGCTTTTCCGTGATATCTTAGACCTGCCGCATGTATTGGTGGACATTGGTATGTGTGTCCAACGGAATACATCTTTGCTAGAAATGTTAGTTCAGCCGTGTCACCGAAATCGTATTGATAAACACCTTTCGTCGTAGAAGGCACAGCCAGAGGTTCAGCTGCAATGAATCTCGTCTCTTTTTTGTCTTTCAGTTTGTCATGCATGAATGGATATGCTATTCCAGCATAATTGCTTCCGCCGCCGATACAACCCATCACATAATCTGGATAAACATCCATCATCTCCATCTGCTTTTTGGATTCTAATCCAATTATGCTCTGATGGGTGAGTACGAAATCGAGAACGCTTCCCAGAGAGTATTTTGCTTTCTCATCTTTCATGGCAGCCTCAACGCCTTCACTAATTGCTATACCAAGGCTTCCAGGATGGTTTGGGTCGTCTTTGAGCATTTTCTTGCCACATTCAGTTTGGTCGCTTGGAGAAGGAAAGACTTCGGCTCCGTATGCTTCCATCATTGTTTTGCGGCCAGGCTTGGTTAAGTAGCTGCTTCTTGTCATGAAGACTGTTAACTCCAAATCAAATAGGGCACAGGCAAGAGCCAGAGCTGAGCCCCATTGTCCAGCACCGGTCTCGGTTGTAAGTTTCTCCAGGCCTTCCTTTTTTACATAGTAAGCTTGGGGGATGGCAGTGTTCGGTTTGTGACTTCCAACTGGATTAATATCTTCTCGTTTGAAGAAGATCTTAGCTGGGGTTCCGAGATGTTTCTCAAGTCTTGTTGCTCGTTGAAGCGGAGTCGGTCTCCCAACTCTTAGGTATGTATCAAGAACCTCATCTGGAATCGCGATCTCAGAATCCTTTGAAACAGCCTGCATTATACACTCTTTTGCAAAAAGAGCAAGCAAAGGTTCCGGTGAAAGAGGTTTCAAAGTTTTAGGATCAAGAGGGGGAGGATAACCTTCAGGGAGGTTAGGTAGAATGTTATACCATTTCTTGGGCATTTCATCTACTGATAAGTCTACTTTGATTGCTTTTGTCGCCATATTAGTTTACCACTTTACCTTTTTGTCTTTTATACGCCTTGTAGGAAATATTTTAATCTTACGTGTACATAATGGTACATGACTTACTATGTGGAACAACATCGCAAAACACCTCCAAGGACACCCAGAAAGAATCGCTGTAGCCAAACTCCTTATAGAAACAGGCCTATCCATCAGAGACGGACGAATCTACTGCAATCAGATAGAAGTCCCAACAATCAGAATAGCACAAGCAGCAGGAGTAGACAGAAGAACAGTCACCAAAACAATACAAACCATATCTCAAAACAACGATCTCAAAGAGATCTTCACGAACCTCAGGTCAGCAGGCCTATCTTTGCGAGAGATAGCAAAACACCTCAACTTCGGAGTACTCGAAATAACTCCTGACAACCCACACGCAGTAGGCATTCTTGCAAAAGCCTCAACAATGATCTCAGAGGAGAACCTAAGCATAAGACAAGCAATAGTAGACGACCCCGAACTATCTCCCGAACCCAAACTAACAATAATAACAGAATCACAACTTCCAGGAGACATAATCCAAAAACTACTTGAAGTCCCAGGAATAGCTAAAGTATCGATATATTAGGAGAAAAACAAGAACACACAGCGAAATTTTTTTGAATGTTTATTTTATCTTAACATTATGCAATATATTACCGCTGAACAAATGGCTCGTATTGACGAGAGAGCAGTCAAACATTATGACTTATCAATCTTACAGATGATGGAAAATGCCGGTAGGAATCTGGCAAGATTCACTTCAAAACTTAATCCTCGAAAAATAATCGTTATGTGTGGTGGCGGAAATAATGGTGGCGGTGGTTTGGTTTCTGCAAGACATCTCAACATTTACGGCTTTAACGTTGAAGCAGTCCTAGCATCGACGAATGTAAATTCTAATGTAAAAAATCAGTTGCATATTATAAAGAAGATTAGGATACCATTTGTGAATGAAGTGAATGCTGAAGTCGGAGATGTTATCATAGACGCTCTAATCGGATATGGAATTAAAGGAAATCCTCAAGATAGATTTGCATCTTTAATTAGGCAAGCAAATAAAACAAAACAGAAAGGAGCAAAAATAGTATCGCTCGACATTCCTTCTGGAATAGATCCCAATACAGGTGAAATTTACGATCCTGCTATTGACGCAGATTACACTGTCACACTTGCTTTGCCGAAAACAGGATTAAGAAAACTGAAAAACGTTTATCTAGCCAATATAGGTATCCCGAACGAGGTTTATCGAGACTTTAACATAAATATTGAAGAACATTTCAAAAAAGACGATATTATTTTGATTTAAAGATACAGAAGACTAATAATTTCTTCAAAGATAAGTCAAGATGAGAAACTCATTTCATTATTACTTCAGTTGAAGCTTATTTTGGATCATAGATGATCATCGTTAAGTAAGTCGAAAATACAGTCTAATAAAGAAGGACTGAGAGTTTATGTCACCCAAAATTCTGGGGTCACTAATCCTACTATTTATCATCATCACTCTAGTCCCATTAACGGCTGCATCTTCATTAATGATCAAAATGGAAATGGAAGGAGTAGTCGTCAACACCTTATCTAGCGTTGACAATACACCTATTCCCTCTTCTCTCGAGTTATATGTTTCTAGTCCATACGATGATGCACATGCATATCCATATTCAGCAATATCGGGCACTTTAACTGTAAACGATAAAAAATATGATATTGATGGAATAGCTTACGCATATAACCATCACAGGTTATCCATAATGGATCTGTATCGGGGATATCCTTTCTATAAATTCAAAATAAGTGCTACTGCAACAGACGACGAGAACAAAATCTATCCAATTAGCATAATGGGCATATGTAATGTATCCGAAGTTTCCTTCCATGGAACTTTTGGAAGATCCATAATAAGCATGGATGGAACAATTTATGAGTACTCTTCAGGTCAACTAGCTCCTCTTTGGAACTAAATGAGAGAGACTTGATCGGAGATCAAGTGCTAGGACAATTTTTAGAAAAGTTTTGAAATCACTTTCTTGTTCTTCTGATCGTTATTGAGATTACTGCTCCAATCAGAGCAACTAAAGCAAGATAGGGAGTTAATATTGCAAGTTTGTTAGCTGGAGTAATTATGCCTCCGACAGGGGCGTTTGCTCCCATGGATAATATTCCCCATAGTTCTTTATTGGTCTTAAATGCCGCATCATATCCTATTCCTGGAGGCCAAACATTATCAACTTCCTCAGGTGGGCCGATTCTGGATGCGTCGTAAGGTATACTGGCCAATTCCTTCCAGAATGGGGAGCAGAAGTCTATGGAGTCGCCGGGATCAACATTGATGTAGCTAAGAGGGATGGAAAACTCGTATATTTTGTGATCGGTAGGACTATTTGGACTACTCTCAAAACCAATAGCAGCATCGAAATCTTCACTTGACTTTGTTGCACTATCGCTTGTGCCTTTGATTGATATTTTTATCAGTGAATCAAAATCGAACACTAACAGACACTCGTCCATTGTGTCTTGAGTGGTGTCTTCAATGGCATCTACTAGAACATAGAGGTTGGAATCATCGTTCATGAAATATGCAAACGCATCTATCGGAAAGTCTGGTTCCGTCATTACAATTTGTAGATTAGACCATTCGCCGGCCGTAAATTTTCCATCTATTGTAGGGGGACTGTCCGTCCATTGGCTGTTTATCTCAGGTTTTTGCGAAAAAGCAAACGGAAATATTACCGTTACAGTTGATACAAGTAATAGTGTCACGATACTCAAGGAAAGGATTTTTCCAATCATCGCCATCATCTACTAATTCACGGCTATTACTGGCCTTTACCTAATAAAACCTGTGGAAGTTTTGAAAAAGATACAGACGATAAAAAGATCTATCTCTTAATATAACTCTCAAAATATTAATCATCAATTCCAGTGCTTCACATGTATAAAATCGAATTATATTATGATCGCGATGCAACATACTCGACTGATCTTCAACAGATATCGGATATTATGGAGAAATTGAAACAGACTTGGCAAATAGAATATAATACATTTGAAGCTCAAGATATTTCTGCTGAAGAAGCTCAACAAATTGAAACATCTATCAGATCAATCCCGCCACAAGTTAGAGGCAGAATTGTTACCTCGGGGAATCACATTCTTCCTCTTTCCAAAAAAAAGAAACTTAATCTAAAAAACACTCCAATCATTATTT
>DAOUZW010000028.1 GCA_030671315.1 Candidatus Bathyarchaeota archaeon | reverse complement strand
TCGACATATGACCACTGATTGAGTGGCAAATTTGTATGAACTATTCTATGATTTCGTAGTTGGTATGTTTGTTCAGCAGAATCTGAAAAGATGAACCATATTATGTGGGCACCATCGTTTACCTCTAAACCAAAAACATTCCAAGGTTCTTTTGAATTTATATCGTGAACAAAGCTAAAAGTTGGATAAATCCAGAATGAAACATCTGATCTTAGGAGTCTTGATACATCTGATCCTCTCATCGCCTGTTTGACATGAATATTGGCCCAAGCGTATGTATCATTAGCGCCATCTTGGTATAAATGAAGGCCCAAACACTCATTATCTGCTACAATATCGCGTCTAAGAAAACCTGAATCATTTGGGCCTAATGTGTATGTGGCTTCCCATAAGAACGGTTTTTGCATTCCAGTCTGTGGATCTTTTGTAAAGTATTTGAATTTTGGATTAAGAATAAGAGGAAAATCTTGACCTTTACCAAGATTTTGAAAAAACGATATCCCGATTATCAGTATAAATAAAATCAAAGTGATATATGTCACACGCCGGCGGTTCACTGTGTTCATTTTAGATCACGCCCAAATGATGCTTTATACCATGTCACGATTGCAACGAGGCATATCGGGATTAGGTAAATAAAGTAGTTCTGGAGTCCACGAGGTGAAAACCATAATATCAAAGCTGGAAAGGCCCAAATCGCATATTTTAGATCTTCAAAGTATAGATTGTAATATATTAAAAGAAGGAAAAAAATTGATACTGCGAAAAAGAAATAGAAATTATTTGAAAGAGGTACATATCCAGATTGAGTTATTGTAGATAGTCCTTGGCTTATTACAATCAATTGACCAGAAAAAGGAGTTGTGACATCAGATAACCATGATTTAGGATCTTTTAAGATGAAAATAATGTTTGGGAGTAGGAAACCAACTATTGTTGAGGTGGTAAACATGAGAATTGATTTTGTCTTTTTCTTTCCAGCATATTCTCTAGATCTCCAAATATATATTAACAGAAATGGAAAAAGGAGCCATGGTTGTTGTTTAACTGCGCTTGCTAATCCATATGATAATCCTGCAATTAGTGGATTGCCAATATAAAATGCAGTAATAATAAGCGGAAGTACCCATAGAAAATCGTTGAGGCACCCTGCTGTGAAATTTATCGCCAGATCAACCCCGGCAAAGAAAGGAATTAGAACTAAGGGTCTAATTTCGGAGGGTGATTTCCAATAGAGAATTAAAATTATCGCTATTGCAAAAATGAATGTGACCCATCTCATATCTTGCAATCCAAAATATGCAAAAGGTGTGAAAAATAGTAAGTGAAGAGCTGGATAGTTTAAGTTCGTAACTAGATCTCCATCTGGTTTTAATGTAACGTAATCTACATCTACAGTAAACATTTCCAAAGCTATCTGCAGAT
Organism: Candidatus Bathyarchaeota archaeon; assembly: GCA_030671315.1. GTDB lineage: Archaea > Thermoproteota > Bathyarchaeia > 40CM-2-53-6 > RBG-13-38-9 > RBG-13-38-9. The sequence goes on along the minus strand of DAOUZW010000028.1, from coordinate 8,396 downwards.
CGTGACCATAAGGATTCCAAGAGGGGAAAAGCCAGAGTTGTGATGCATAGTGTGTGAAAGCCATTGAGTCTGTTCTATAGACTCCATTGTATTGAATCTCTGCTATCACATAGATGCTAGACGACATGATTAATATTAGTGCTATTAGAGGTATGATCTTAAATTTTTGTAAAATTTTGATAGATGACAAAGAAACTGTCATAAGGAATAGTGCTAGCAAATAACCTACTACACAAAGTACCACAACCTCAGGGTGAGTTTCTATTTTGCCTCTTAGCCAATTTTGAAAACTCTCATAAAACAGAAATCCCGAAGTAAAAAGATAGAATATGCGAAGAGTAAAATGTTCGTATCTCTTCAAATCCACTGATTCAGACTGTTCGTTTGCTTTCATATTATTTTCATCAAGGTATTTGTAAATTTTTTCTTGAGTATATTAAAAGTAGAATGATTAAACCAATCATTAGCAAAGATAGCCAGATGTATGGATTGTTAGACCTAGTATATTCCAAAGTAACCTGAGCGGGGCTTGGTTCTGGGGTGATCAGTACGAAACCCTCGGGAGTAGACATAACGCTGGTTGTATCATTATCGACTGTTGCAATCCAGCCTATGTAGTAAGCTTCTCTCACAAAAATTTTAACGTTTGAAAATCGATCTATGATCTTAATTTTTATTCTTTCGGGACTAGATCTCTCAAAGTCATAATCAACATTACTCGTTTCAGTAATTAATTGAACAAAAGAGTTGGGGACGGTATTTTTTAAAATAGTCAGATTTCCTCCTTCATGAGTGATAAAAGCATCTTGTTTGAATGTCGAATTTGTAAGATCTCGAATCAAAGTTTTATTAGAATTCCCTACAATTACCCAATGTATCCCTAGCTTTTGATTTTGATCAATGAGATTTTTCCATACCTCTACTCTGTTTTCTGTTGTTTCCAAATCATTAATCCGATAGTCATCTATTCCAAGCAAATTAGGAATAAGTTTTTCTTGAGGATACCACCCGTCTATAAGATTTTTTCCAGTATAACTAGGGATCATGTATATCCACATAGGGCATCTGACAGGCAGAATCCTTCCATAATCATTCTGCAATCGTAGATATTCCAGTAATTCTATTGGAATGTCAGAATTCTGAACTGTATAAGGTAGATGGGGACTAACGTCTTGATTTAGTAAATAAACAGATTTGACTATTCCGCCAGTAAAAAGCAATAAAAGAATAACTGTCAACATTAACAATTTCATGTTTCTTCGCATTCTGCAGATAACTTCTTCGATTAATGTGCCAGCAAGAAAGGCGATTGGCAGACTTAGGAATAACCAGAATCTGTATACATCAAGGCTTCTCCAAATGGCTTGCAATAAAGGAATTTTTACAATAGGAATTGCATAATATCCCAGACCAAGCCAGAAGAAAGATACGAACCATAATACAAGAAAGAAAGTAAAATGATTGTATTCACTTCTTCGAGTCCTAAATATTACCAAACCTGCTATGAAAATAAGTGCGCTTATTACAAGTGCTTGTCCAATCATTTGGATATTAAGATAAGTTTGATATCCGATTTCAAAAAATGACATGCCTAAGAATAGCAAAACAAGGGCGGAAACGATTGTTGATTTTTTAAAATCTTTGGAGACCCAAAGGAAAATGGCGCTAATTGCCAAGATAAAATGAATTATTCCTTGTTCTAGAATTAGATAATCATACAGTGCATAGGATAATTTGATGAAGGGGAATTCCATCGTCCTATTATAGAATGGGTTATCTGCGATTTGAGAAGAAGCTTGAATGAAATCCATTAACCAAAAACTTGTCAATGCGATTCCACCAAAAATTACGCCTAAAAATTTGAGCAAATTCAATTTAAACTCAGCAAATGACGGTGCAAGTGACAAAAACGCCAATAATAAAATAAAAAATGTTATGAATGCTGAGAGATGATGAGTGAGAATAACTGTGCCGAGAAGTAAAATTGAAGAGACAAACCATATCATTGATTTCTTAGATAACATGCGAATGAAAGTAACTAGTAATAAGCATATGATTGGCAAGGCAATGATGTTTGGGAATCTATCATAAAAAATATAATTTCCAATAACTGTTGGCGTCAATCCAAAAATTAATGCACTCCAAGAAGCCTCTCTAATACTTAATCTAAGTTCTCGACCCAAAAGATATACCGTAATAGGAGTTACAAGAAAAAAAATGGTATCTATGAACTTGTAAGCGATTACTGCGTCTTTTACAATATTAGCTATTGAGAATGTGAGAAAATAACTCAAAGGTGAATATAATAGGAGAAAAGGTGTTCCACAATACCAATCTGGAAACCAGGAAGGAATGTAACCGAGTCTATCATACCATTTGAACATGAAGAGAATTTTGCTCAGGTGACTGGCAGAATCAACACCTTGAGGAATCCCTGGCAATAAACGTGGGATGACAATTAAAATTCCTATTATGAATGCAATTAATAATGGGATAGTATCTTTCGCGATGATCTTTTTATTCATCTGCGCCTATTCTTCCCGTTGACCATTTAGATGTTCGGGTCAATCCCATTTTTTCTCAAATTAATTCTCTTCAAAGTTAGAAATGTGATTAGGATGGTGGATGCTGCAATGATTTGGAGCAGAGTCCCAAATTCAGGAATGGCAAGTTCACTATCCTTGCTACATGCAGATTGAACTGCATAAGGTCCATATTTGCCAGATAACGTCTTATCGAATGCGACCGCAATAATCTCAATATTTTCTGGTATACTATCTTCTGGTATTGACCAATTTCCTGAAAAAACCTCATATGAATTTGGTTTCAGAAAAATTCCCTGTCTGAATATTTGATCTTTATAGATAGAATTCCATTCTGTTCCATTATGGAAAATCTTGTCTTCGACTACATAAACAGCTACATCCCCACTAAAAGAATAACCGTTTCTTTCAGCTACTGAAATTTGAGTAGTCAATAAATTTCCTTTAATAACTTTTGTTACTGTTAATTCAATTAAGTGAACACTTTTAAAAGTAAGTGATTCTATTTCAGAAGAATTGATAATTGAACCACTTGTTCTGGAGTATCCGCCGTCATATGCATGTGATGGGACAAAATGGAAGTCTAGTTGATTTGCTCTATCGACCGAATCCGTTGTGCTCCAAACATCTTGGAGATGATAGACAAGGAAGTGGGCGATATGACTATCATTCGTAAATGTATTTTTAATTAATAACTGCTCTGTTTGACATGGGTCACACCATGTGCTTGTAAAGATTTCTACAAACACTGAGTGCGTTTGTGATTGTGAATTCACTTTAGAAATTAAAGTAGAATGAGTTAGTGCTGAGATCAATAGCACTAGTAATATTCCCACAATTTGAATTCTGAGATTGTAAGATGATTTTACAGAGAATAAAGTTGACATGGATCCATACCTGACGAAATCTTCACCATGTGATGAAAGCAATTATTTTCTAAATATTCAAGATGGTGTTAATTATGTCTTGATATTTAATCTTCTTGATTGGGATGTTTTTCACTTATGTTTCCATTGTTAAAAGTAATTCAAGATCCAAAAACGAAAATGTGTTATGAATTTGGAAAAACTTGGAAATTGTGACAATATGCCCTTTTTAACTTCAAAATTGCTGAATTGTGGTAATATTTCTCAAAGATCCAAGTTGAGAATACTGATTGTTTTGTTAATGGTCGAGAACTGATCGATATTATGTTAATTTTTGATATTGCGGGACCTCATAAATACGGTTAAACCACAATAGATAGGCTCAGTTTAAGGTATAGAAAGATAATGGATGACTCTCTACTCGAGTTAATAGGTGGAATTGCTGAAGAATATGATCCTGTGGCGTCTCTAATCTACGGATCAAGAGTCGCAGGTTACGCGAGAGAGAATAGTCTGTATGATTGTATGGCGATATGTCATTATCCTGGTGGTGCCAGATATCATCTTGAGAAACTTAATGGCGATCAAGCTTCAATATTAGAAATTGATGAAGACCTCTTTATTCTAGATGTAAAAAAAGGCGCTCTTGGTGGTTTTGTCGCCGGTAGAATGCTTTTCCCATATCTTGGCTTGAAGGGTTTACAGTATCTAAAACAAAAAGAAGTAGAATTAAAAAAAGAAGTGATTAAACGAGATATTGAACATATAATTCAACAATATGGTGAAGCGTCAAGAGGAATAATTATAGATCCAAGCTATTTTGCAGTATCATATATATCGAGATTATCCAAAACGTTCCCGCCGATAAGGTACAGCTATCTAAATACATTTAGGAATGATTTGCGGAAAAAAAACATGGCGAAAGTTATGCCAGGATATGACGGTGCAATTGAACAATTGGTAAATGACGGAATCCTACACTACGAGTCCTTAGGAATATCCATAGGTGAAAATTTCATTGATGACATCATCTCACGAAGCACTGCAGATAAAGTGGTAAATGTTGTCGAAATCAGCAGGAAGGCTTTATCATCATATCTGATGCATGGTAGAGCAGGATTAGTATCGCCTGAACTCATATCAAGAGAAATAGCATCGAAATTCAAACGCGAATTTGTCCTAACTACAAAGAGTCCTAAAATGGAAGATCCAAGAATCTATTTATCGTTAAAAACAAAGACCGGATTGATACCTATTGATGCAAGAGGAGACATTAGAGAGATAATAGTGAAAATTAGGCCAGATTCTCGAATACTCATTAATCCTCTAGGAGGTGTTCTTAATGAAGTATATCTTGTTCATGCAAATGGAGAAAAGCTTGTTGCAAAAAAATTTACTGACTGGCACGGCTTCAAATGGTTTACTCTGAATCTAGTAGCACTTGGGACAAAATCATTTTGTGTTTCCGGTAAAGCTAGATTAACAAATGAATTTGGAATAAACCATTTGCTACAAAGAAACTTTGTAAATGTGCCAGAGATATTTCACATTAGCATTTCAGACAGAATTTTAATTGAGAAATATATTGATGGCATTCCAGTTGTTGATATTATTAAAAAAATTGTAACTGAAAAAAGACATGAACAAAGTCTTTATGATAGTATATCTGACGTTGGGCGTAATATTGCAAAAGTACATACGCTTGGTATTCAACTGGGAGATAGTAAACCTGAGAACTTCATTAGAAATGCTGAAGGCAAAGTTTTCATTTTAGATTTGGAGCAGGCGAAGAAAGGCGGAGATTTTGCTTGGGATATTGCAGTTTTTCTATATTTTTCGGCACATTATTCGACCCCATATGGCGATAAAATGAAACAATTGACTGAATCTTTTATTCATGGATATGGAGAACAAGGTAATTCGGAAAATCTAAGACAAGCCGCTGGAATAAACTATCTAAAAGTTTTCTCTTTTTGGGCATTCCCTAGATCTAACTACATAGTCTCAGATACCCTAAAAAAAGCTACTTGAATGAACTTTGTAATTAAGATTTTAAACTTTGTCTAATTAGTCTTTGAAATTGAGAACCCTTAACAATTAGGCAGTTATTCCCAGGTTCTAATCTCAGATTAAATAATCAAGGATGTAGTAATTGAAAAAATATATTTCGAAATCAATAGTGAAACTTGTTATTTTCGATCTTGATGGCACTATTACACGATCACCAAATATATGGAAACATCTTCATTCCAAACTTGGTACTTGGAAATGGGCCGAGAATTATGCGCAAAAATATCGAAATGGTGAGATAAGCTATGAAGAATGGGCGAAATTAGACTGTTCATTATGGAAAGGAACTAAACTAGAAAGGATCTTACAAATAACGTCTGAGATAAAATATTTTGATGGTGCAACAGAAACTATTGATCGACTAAAGAAAGCTGGAATAAAAGTAGGAATCGTAAGTGCTGGACTTTCTTTTCTTGCTGAAAAAGTTGGAAAAGATCTGAATGTGGACGTAGTTATGTCTAATGATCTCAAAATATCAAATGATGTTATTACTGGAGAGATCGAAACAAATGTATCTATCAATAATAAAAAAACGATAATCCAAGACATAGCTCAGTCAATGTCCTTAACAATGTCTGAAGTCGTTGTTGTAGGTGATCATGTTTTTGATTTACCAAAAGAAGCAGGACTTAAAATTGCTTTCAATCCAAGGCATACGGAAGCTGAAAATGCTGCTGACTTTATCGTCAAAGGAGAGGATTTAATGGAAATATTTAAGATCATAAAGGCTAATACCAAATTTTGATTAAAATTGGTTTAGAAATATCCATATTTCTGTTTTACAATAAAATGAAAATAGATATTATTTAGAGACTGTTTGGCGTAGATGTCTTAACATGTATTCAAGGATCAAAATTTCAAAAGATGATCTTATTATTTCAAAAATACCCTTTATTTCAAAAATACGTATTAATATTAAAAATGTTAAATCTATAGAGCTCTATGGGAAAAGCGTTATACCTCCTTTAGTATTCTCAATTTTCTTATTAATTGCTCAATCAATTTTGTTTTTTTTTGGTAAGATGAACACAACCATTGAGGGTATTTCAATAATATTTCTAATAAATATCCCAGTCATACTCTGCCTCATCAATGCAATTCTTCGGTCAAAATATTCGACGATGAAGATATCATCCCCTGAATATGATGACTCGCTAGTGCTACATTTTATATCAAGGTCAAAGGGAGAATCAACAGCTAAAGAGATCCATAAAATCATGAATAAATGATCAATGTGATGGTGTGAAATATTTTTGAATCAAAAGATAAAAATTGGAATGTATGTTCTCTTATGGCTTGACAATAGAAGGAAATGGTTGATTCATCTCGTAGATAAAGAAGAATTTCACACTCACAAAGGAATAGTAAAAACATCTGAAATATTAGGAAAAAAATTCGGAGATTTAGTAGTCACGACAACTGGACATAGGTTGTACATTCTAAAACCCTCATTCTATGATAAAATCCAGACATTTAGAAGACCTACGCAGATACTTTATGACAAGGACATCGGGTTCACTCTGTTCAAGTTGGGAGTAGAACCGGGAATGCGAGTAATTGAAACAGGTACCGGAAGTGGAGTTGTTACCGCTGCACTTGCAAATATCGTAAAACCAGATGGTCATGTATACTCGTATGAGGTGAACCCAGATTTTGCAGAAAACGCAAAATCGAATCTTTCCAAAGTTGACCTACTGGAATATGTAACAATAAAATGTTCAGATGCACGACAAGGTTTCGAAGAATCTGAGGTTGATGCTGTATTTCTAGATTTAGGCGATCCATGGAGTGTTATACCGCATGCATTTAAATCGCTGGGAGATGGATCAAATCTGGCTTCCTTCAGTCCCACTATTAACCAAGTTGAAAAAGCTGTTTCTACTATGAAAAATGAAGGTTTTCTAGCCATCGAAACAATCGAGCTGTTACTACGTCGTATTCGGATTGAGGATGGAAAATCAAGACCTGAGACACACATGGTTGGGCATAGTGGATACTTGACATTTGCTAGGAAAGCGAAAAAACAAGAAGAATGATTAAAAGCACCATTCTCTTAATTACACCCTTACCTCTATTCATATTCAACAAATAATAAAAGTGAATATTAATGGCCGCTTGTGAAGAATGCAAAGGAAATTACGAAAATCTCAAGACTTGCAGGTATTGTCAAAAAAATATGTGCTCAGATTGTTATGATAAACACATGTCATGGGAGTTACGACATAAAGGTCTGGCCGAAAGAGTATTTGGTTTGTGGAAGAAAAAGAAACCTGGTTCAAGATATGGTGGTAGATAATTGATGAGAAATAATGTTGGACTGATAGGTCTAGGTGCTATGGGGCTAAATATGGGTAAAAATCTTCTGAAAAATAAATTTAACCTCACAGTATATGATGTGCGCGATGAACCTATCAGAGTTCTTGAGAAATTAGGAGCAAAGGGTGTTAAATCTCCTAAACATGTAGGAAACGCATCTGCAATCGTATTATTGTCTCTTCCATCATCGAAAGAAGTTGAGAATGTAGTGCTAGGAGAAGATGGTCTTATTCATAGTCTATCTGAAGGAGGGATAATAATTGATGCAAGTACAATTGACCCAGCTGCGGTAAAAAAACTTTCTGATGAGTGCAATAAAAAAAGTATCACCTTCATTGATGCGCCAGTGAGTGGAGGAACAATTGGAGCTGAGAAAGGAACTCTCTCGGTAATGGTTGGAGGACCTAATGACAAAGTCGATGAGTGTAAACATGTTCTCCAGGCTATTGGTACAAATATTTACCAAGTTGGAAATACTGGTGCTGGTCAAATTTTCAAACTTATCAATAACATGCTTGTGGCAATCAACCTTGTTGGTATAAGTGAGGGGTTTGTTCTAGCCAAAAAAACTGGTATCGATCTTGAGAAACTCTATGAGGTC
>DAOUZW010000130.1 GCA_030671315.1 Candidatus Bathyarchaeota archaeon | reverse complement strand
ACTTGAACTAGCTGCTGTCACCGCTGGAGAGGATGCTAAGGGTGAAATGCGTAAACTAGCAAGTGAATATAATGCTGATCTATCGCTATTACGTTCAAAGACTCCCATAGCACCAACAAAATGCATACTCTGCGGCCTATGTGTACGTCGCTGTAGTGAGGCTACATGGGATAGTGTAATTGGATTCATTGGAAGAGGAACAAAAAGACAGATCACACTTTATCCTGAAAAAGCATCGATATGCACGATTTGCGACTATTGCCATGATGTCTGTCCTACAGGAAAAATAACATCAATAGGACCCGATCCTCCTTTCCCCCAAATAGATGACATTCTAGCAGGAAGAGAATAATTAACATTAAATATATTATCAACTGCGATATCATCTAAGAAGAATTCTCCCTTAGGGGCATCATGAAAGTTGGCAAAAGAGCGTCTTATTGAGGCTTTGAATGATCTTGTAGCTGTAGAGATCGCAGCTGTGACTGAGTATCAACAACATGCCTACCTTATTGACGATCCGAAAATGATCGACCTTCTTGAAGATTTCTCTATGGATGAAATGACTCATATCGAATATTTTTCCAGGGAAGTTGCACGTTTAGGCGGAATTCCTACAGTCATTCCAAAACAAATCAAACACGCTGGAAAAACCTCTAAGGAATTATTAGAACGTGATGTACACGTAGAGGCTGATGCAATCAAACATCTAACAGAATATATGAAGATCGCAGAAGAAGAAAGAGAGCCTAAAATAAAAAAACTTTTTGAAGACGTTAGAGCTGATGAGATAGTCCATCACGATATGCTTGAAGCTCAACTGAATCCACCCAAAGATTTCTGGGGTAAGATGAAGAATTCTATGGATATCGGTTCAGGCTTGATATTGACTGGATTATTTTGGCTATACTTCTGGGTATTTCAGTGGTATGTGTTTTTCTTGTTTGATGCTCGTTGGGCACACAACTTTGCTTATCCACTTATCTTACTGACTATAGGAGTAGCTTACAAAGGAAAAAAAATGTCCACAGACCTTTTAGCATCAATCTCAGCTTTCATGATAATTCCAACCGAAACTGGATTAATTTCAGGTACACATAGCACCTACATAGTTAGCATAATACTTTTGATCATACTAGTATTGCTAGTAACTGAGCGAGGAAAAAAACAAGAATTACTATTCTTCCAGCATCGATCTAGGCGATGGCTCAAAAAACACCTATTGACTTTTGCTTTTCTATTCCTGTTGCATATGCCATTTCTCTACTGGGTCACTCGAGTACTCTTTGGTGAACCTGCGGAGTTAAATATGCCACCCGAGCCACCATGGGAAAGAGCACACTGGGGTACGGCTTCATATAATATTCTAGTAATTCCATTCGCTCTCATAGGAATGGCGGAAAGGTTCAGGGGAACTCTCAGAAGACGAATATCAATATCAAAAATTGGTTATTGGTGGTCTCTTCTCATAATAATCTCTGGAATTATCGTTATTGGAGCAGCATCTGGAGATTGGTTGAGATATTCAGCACCTCTGGTAATAGCAGTAATAATACTAATACTATCAATACTAGCCCACAAGAAATAGTTTCAAATTTACCTCTTCCTATTTTTTTAAGCATGCTCGTTCAATAAATAGAGAAGTGATAATTGAAAAAGAAGCAATCTTGGTAATGTAGTTAAGAAGTAGACTTGAAAATCCTGATAATATAGGAAAACCAATCATTATCCAGATTACGAATCCAACAATAAAAACTATAATCGAACTATATAGAATCTTGTTTCGTGACCAAAATCCTATTCCAGAAATCGGCATAATCAACCAAGACACTCCAACAACCAGATAGTAAGGATTACCATAGAGAATGGGGTGTCCATGTACTATCAACGCAATAAAGCTGAATATGAATTCGAATAAGAAAGCAGCGCCAAATGGACAGGCTGAAGCTATCATAAAAGAATTCAATAAGGAAGTTCTCTTGAATAGTAGTAGAAAAATTATAAAAAAGGAAAAAACTGCACTCACCCATGTAATAGGGAAAATTATATTCAAATCAGTTGTTGGACCACCAAGAAGTTGTTTTAGAACAGTTGGTCCAATCCAAAATCCTGGACCTACAAAGTTAAGGATTAACCATTGCATCCATAATGGAACATATACAATCCATGGTTTTTCCTGAAAAAAATGGAGAACAGACAGTTTCGAATTTGCACCAAGAATATTACTAAACTAATTCTTAAAAAAAGAAAGTAAGACTTGTTTATCAGATTTTTTTACCTATGAATCTACCGCGCCCGACTTTTCCTTCATCAGCTGCTTTTACCCACATTGCTAAGCCGTCATCCGCAGCTTGAAAGAGTTCAGTCCCGTATTGCTTGAGGATTCCGTCCTTTAGGTCCTCACGAAGCATTTTCTGGTAAATATGACAATGTTCGGCGAAATCTTTGCTCAAGTCTTCTTTCTCTAATATTTGGAACCCTGTCTTTTTCATTAGCTCTTCGTATCCTTCTAAGGTTTCTATGTAAGGGAACGCCATGAAACTGTTAAGAGCTTCCCACTCTTCACTAGCCATGTTTCCTGTTTGAAGCCAATCTGTGAAAGCTATGATTCCTTGAGGTTTTAAAACTCGGTGTGATTCCTGTATTAGTTTGTCTTTATCAGTGGTATAGCACCAAGCATCTTGGCCCCAGACTATATCGAAACTTTCTGCTTTGAAGGGCATATCTAAGGCATTGCCTAGTTTGTAAGTAATCGAATCAGCTAGACCTTCTTTTTCAGTTCTTTTTATTGCTTCATTAATCATCTTTTCTGTGGCGTCTAATCCTGTCACTTGACATCTATACTTTTTTACAAGGTATCGTGCTGGACCTCCAAGAGCGCTACAAACATCTAATACTACGTTATCTTTCGCGATTCCTGCTTTTTGTGCAAGTATATCTGTTTCTTTATCACCACCAACATGGATTTGTTCTCCCATCAGCATTTCCCAGAGAATACCTACAGGACCTTCATAGACTTCATTTACATCGCCAATCGTGAAGTCTAATCTTTTACCTTTTTCTAAACTCATATTTTTTCCTTCTGTATTAATAATAATAATAAAAAAAAGAGAAATTCCTATTTTAAATTATCTGGATTTATCCAGCATCTTGGATCTGGTGCTAACATATCTCCTTTATCATAGTATGCTGTTGCTCTGCATCCCCAACAAACTGAATTATGCTCACAACTGCTGCAATGTCCCGGCATATTTTTCTGATTTCTCAAATGAGTTAGAAGCAGTTGATCCTTACTTTCTTCAATTATTTTTTCTAGAGGTTTCTCACTAATATTGCCGAATCCTTTTCTAATTACAGAACATGGTGTTATGTCGCCATCTATTGTTACACAGATCATTCCACCGCAGTAGAACTTATTGACGTCCATTGTGCTCATAGAAGGTTGAGATTTTGAATAGTTACTAACGTCCCTTGAATCGCATGCTTCTCTTATCTCCTCAATTGTAGGGATCCATTCTGAATGTTCTTTAGCAAGACCAGTTTCACACATTTGTGTTAAGCAGGTTCTCATACCTTTCTTTCCAAAAAAATAGTTAATCGTATTTTTTACATCCTCGCCTGCGACGAGTTTAGTGAAAGTTATGCAGTTTATCATATTCTCAGGTTTTTTGCCCAGTGACTGTACATTATCAACTCCTTTCAATATAGTCTCAATTTTCTGTCGAGCATCACCAGTATGTAATTTTTTGTAAACATTTTCATTTAGACTATCCAAATGTACTGAAACAAATCCACCTTCAGTCACTTTAACAACTTTCTTAGCTAACTCCATATCTGCCAGTGGAAGCCCACTTGTCCAGACGTTATTTTTTAAGCCGCTCTTGATGGCGTATTCCATCAGATCATACCAATCGTTTCTAAGTAATGGATCTCCCCCTAACCAGTCTATGGCTCGGACTTCCATTTTCGCTGCTGAATCTAAAACGTTAAGTATCTTTTCTTTTGGAAGTTCTTTCATTGGAGTATTTTCATCTGATGCGTAACAGTATAAGC
>DAOUZW010000086.1 GCA_030671315.1 Candidatus Bathyarchaeota archaeon | reverse complement strand
CAAATGTTTGAAAGTATTCTGAATTCGTTGAATAAAAACAATATTACCCTAATTTGTTTTTTTATGCAATATAGTAAAAATGATGCGTATATTTCAAATACCTATAATTTGACGTTATTTATTGCCGTATGACGTAGTGGTACATATGAAAGAAAGAAGTTATACCGTTGAGAGATTGATTTTTAAAAGTGCAGGGCATAAGTTGATCGGTGCTCTACATAAACCCTCGGATATGAAAACGCCTCCATCTCCCGTATTGATTTTACACGGTTTTCCAGGTATGGCACCGATATTGAGTGATGTAGTATCCTCTCTTTGCCAAGCAGGTTTTGCTCCAATGACCTTCCATTATAAAGGTTGTTGGGGTAGTGGTGGATCATATAGCTTCTTAGGAGCTCTTCGCGATACTCAAAAAGCACTTGACTTAGTAGTGGGTAGAAAGGATTTGGATATTTATAATCTCAGTATTATTGGACATAGCTTCGGAGGTTTGATTGCAATATTGATGGCTGCAAAAAACGAGATGATAAAAAGTGTAGCCGCATTATGTCCAGTAGCAAATATGAAAGCGGAACTTAGCTCTTTACGAGCGAAGAATATACTCCAGAAAGGATTACCCTTTGTAACAGGATTTCCTATGAGAAAGGCGGTAAAGGAATGGAAGACTCTTTCTAGACAGTATGAACCAATTGATTATGTCGAAAAAATTTCGTCACGGTCTTTCCTGTTAATTCATGGAGATAAAGATGATATAATACCCTTAAGCTGCTCGAAGATATTGTTCTCAAAAGCCTTAGAGCCAAAAAGCATGTCTATTGTAAATGGAGCCGATCATATCTTTGCCGGATACCACAAGAAAACTATTGAATTGATTATCAGTTGGCTTAAATCAAATATTAAATAAAAACTGATTTAAGTTAAATGTAATTGTACTATGATTTCATAATGAGAATTTCATTATTTTAAATAAAAAAATAAAGTGCTAGAAAAAACTCTAGCACATTAGTATGTTGTTGGCGCCTTAGAAATGCCCAACATTTCTCTAGCTTCTGTCGGTGTAGCAATTGGGCGGTTGAGTTCTTTTGCTATTCTGACTGCTCTTTCAACAAGTTGAGCATTGTTTTTTGCCTTTACACCACGAGAATAATATACATTGTCTTCCATACCTACTCGAATGTGCATACCAAGAAGTGTTGCTAAAGTTGTCATTGGAACTTGATGGATCCCAATGCCTATGATATTAAACAGTGTATTAGGTGGTGCGAAAGTTACTTGATTTAATAGGTGCCACGGAGTTACAGGTGTTGCGCTTTGCATTCCGAGAACAAGACAGACCCAATAAGGTGGTTTCACTAATTCTTTCTTAATCAAATTATCAATTAGATACCAATTACCGTCGGAGAATGTTTCCATTTCTGGTTTAACATTGTTTTCTAACATGACTTTAGCAAATTTCTCAGTGTCAGAGTATGTATTCTTGAATACTGTCTCGATAGGTTTGTCTTCTACTCTCCCTCCGAGGTCACCTTTTCGCGCCTTTACAGTTGCTCTCATAACTTGTGTACCAACATTTAGACTGCACATCTCTGGCTTAGCATGAGCAGCTTTGAGTCGATCTTCAAGAGTCATACCAGGACCTCCTCCAGTGGTGTTGTTAATTATTATGTCAGGGCAGAGCTCTCTGATTCTTTTGTTAATATCAAAATAGATTTCTTTGGAACCTACGGCATCTGCATATTCTGTCTTGGGGTCTCTTGCATGAACATGAACTATTGAAGCGCCTGCTTCATAAGCCTCAAAAGTAGATTGAGCTTGTTCTTCAGGTGTTTCAGGAAGACTTGGATTTGCTTCTTTGCCCTGCCATCCCCCTGTTATTGCACAAGTAATTATCAGGGGGGGCATCTCGAATTTTTCATATAATCTAAGATAATCACGTGGACTCCCATAATTCCAAGTAGTCATATAAGGCTTGTTCATTCTAATACACCTTGATAGACCATCATTTATTCAAGCAATAAATAATGCTTTGCATTCTAAGAAATCAATACTATACAATTTAGAAGACATTTGGTAGTTTACAATTCAAGTATGAAGCATTCTGGAGAAAGCTCTATGCATAAAATATGTAGAAATTGTGGATTCAAAAATCCGACAGACAGAATGTTCTGTAAGAATTGTCGTATAAAAATGAGATACATCACTAGTTATGATTTCATAGCAGAAGATATAATCACTGATGGAGACAAACAAGCTGTTGAAGATCTTAAATCTATTGATTCTGTGATAGAGCTCATTTACCGGACAGTTGTTGAGCCACGTTTAAGAAATGTTGCAGCGAAGTTATCTATTGCAGGAGAATCTAATCCAGAGATTGAATCATTAGCTGCAGATTGTGCTGACGTTTTATCTTTAGAACGCTTGCCGATAGTGAATGTATCAAATGTTGGACAATCAACTGCTATGACGACTGGAACTGAATTAAATGCAGCGATAATTATTGATAGTTCGATTATTCCTCGATTATCTGATAAGGAGTTGAAGGCGTTGATTGGTCATGAGATGGGTCACATAAAAAGTCATCATCTAAAATATCACGCAGTAGCAGAGCAATTAGAGCGAGGAATAGCGTTCTCAGGGTCAATAATTGGTATGAATCTCATCTCGATGCCTGTACGCATGGCTTTGATGTCATGGCATAGAGAATCGGAGATTAGTGCGGATAGAGCAAGTCTGTTAGCGGCAGGTGAATTGTCTTCAGCAATGTCTATGTTTGTAAAAATTTTAGGGAAAAATGGACAAAGGATAGATTCTGACTCGACATTTTCTTCAATATTTGAAGTAATGCAAACCCATCCTAATCACTCAAAAAGAATAAAGGCTTTGCAAGAATTTTCAATTTCTGAGCATTACAATAAGATCAAGAAGAAACTTGAACGAAGAAGAACGTTTGAAAAAGCATTCATCGAAATTTGCAGGTTTTGTGGATCATCCAAACAAATTGAAGAAACATTCTGCCCGAGTTGCGGAAAATCTCTCATTTAGTCTATCGTTGAATTTTCTTGTAAATTATTCTTCAGATTTTTTATTACCATCAATCCAAGAAAATTTGCGTTGTAGGGTCTTCGAATAATATAGCTTCCAGTCATAATCGATTTTATTTCCCCAAGATCTGTACACACGAGGGTCGATGTAACTTTTTAACGATGTTTGAAGATTATAGTCGCGAGTAGCTTTTGCACGTTCTATATCTAATTTAGTCTTTTCAATTGATTGAAGAGTTTTACTTGTTTTCTTCTTAGTTTTTTTCAGTTTCTGAAGTCTTTCTTTTTTTCTTTCTAAAGATTTATTCCAAGTTTTGGGTAATTTTCTCTTATGATTGCAAATGATTGCCGCCTGAAGATTGGCTAAAGCAGCAACGTGCTTCTTCTCATACTCTGTATCGGATTTCTTTACTTTATTTTCTGTCAGATATTCATTGACTGTTTTTGTGGTACGATATGTTCGAAAGACTTTCGCTGTCAAGTATGGAACTGCTTCGCCAAGAAATTGACTTACAACATCTGAACGTATACCATTGAAAAGCGCTGAACTTGATTCATTAATGAATTCTTTAAGGTTTTCAATAACAGGTGTTGGCAATCGAACTTGTTTGTGCCATCTAACAGAGTCTTTACCTAGAAAGTCAAAAGTTACAAGACCATTTTCGTTAAACTTGATGTGGTTAGGTCTAAGTGTTGTGGCTCCGACTGTATCTGCTTCATCCTTGTCTTTTTCGTCTCCAACACGTAAACTCAGAGTATCAATTAAGTAGCATACTGTGGCTATTTTACGTCTTTTTAGATTTGTGGAGCTGAGATTTGAAGATATGTGCTCACGTACAAGTTGAATGGTTTTTTGGAGGTCTTTTGCATGATCAAATTTTTCTTTTTCTCTTTGTTGTTTGACCGATGAAGTATCTGCGAGCCATACATATTTCTCTTTATTGTTTAGTTTGTCATCCCATTTTGCTATCCACATAAATTTTGGTTCCCAAATTATGTTTTTCCATTGGCCAGGGGGTCTAGCGGCATCTGGTGAAAGGTTAAGGGTTATATCGCCTATTTTGGGACCTTCTTTCCACTTCCCTCTCATAGGATGTTTGCCTCGTCCCATGAATATGGAGGATGGTTCGGCTACATAATTACCGATTTCGACTCGCTCTCCGTCAACGATGGTGAAACCATACTTCTCTTTGTTTGCTTCTCTGATGACTTTTCTTGCTTCAGCTGTTTTCTTTTTTTCCTCTTTGCTAAGATTGAGTTTCAATCCTCTTTCATGTTCAACACTGGCAGTTACTTCTGAAAAATCGATATCTTCAAAATTCAAAGACTCATTTATTCCGAGTTTCTTAAGGAAATCTTTTAGGAAATTCTTGACAAATATTTTGTCTTCTACATATTCTGTACCGAACTTTTTAGCAAAAGCTACAGCCATTTCTTCTTGTTCAAGGTCTAATTTAATCATTGTTCCTTTTATCACAATATGCAAATCTTTAGCAACATAGGTCGCAGGAATCATAACGCCATTATGAGAAAGATGTTTCATTTTTGAACCTTTGACTTTTTGGATTTGAAGTATTTCATTTAAAAATTGTAAATCAGACTTAAATTTGTTGCATTTATTTTTAGATATATTTATTCGATTGTGATATCGATTTTTCTTCAAATTTGATGAAAAGGTCGAATATCCAGAAAAATATAAATGTTTTTGGGATTTAAATAAACATCTTGGTTAAGAATCTTGGAGGCTTATATTCAAATCAATACTCAAGCAGGAAAGCTTTGGGATGTTGCAAGAGAAGCTTTAAAATTGCCTGGTGTGAAGATGGCGCACGCGGTTACAGGCCAATTCGACGTCATAGCTTATGCAGAGTTAGAAACTGTTAGTGATCTAGAGAAAATCATTAGTATTGTCCAGTTCATAGATGGAGTTGTAAGAACTCAAACATCAATAGTAATTCCACCTAGATTATCTAATTAGCCCATCATGCTTTTAGTAGATTCCCTGAGTCGACAATCCTTCCCTCTTTTTTCAGTTCGTTTATATAGAGATGTAAAGTTCTGGCAGAATCACATGCCTTATCTGAATTAGTCCAATTTCCAGATCC
The DNA here is from genome assembly GCA_030671315.1 of Candidatus Bathyarchaeota archaeon. Lineage (GTDB taxonomy): Archaea > Thermoproteota > Bathyarchaeia > 40CM-2-53-6 > RBG-13-38-9 > RBG-13-38-9. The sequence goes on along the minus strand of DAOUZW010000086.1, from coordinate 459 downwards.
ATCCACAAGAATATCTTCTAGTTCTTTGGGTTTCATGCCTTTGGATTCCTTTATTTTTTTAATAATGATCTCTTTTGTCGTTGGTAATTTGCATGCTTGAAATATTGCGTCTTTAAAGAGGTCAGCTGCTTCCTGCATTAAGGGACAGAGGGGGTCCATTTCCGCCATGCAACAATTCTCGTTCTCGTCATTTTGATGTTCTTCATAGATTTTTCTAATTAGAATTTCTTTATTTTTACATGAGAGGCCAATGAGTTTCTTTGCTACACTGGTAGCGGTGCCTCCAGGGCTATCTCTTATTACTACTAACTTTTGTATAGTTTGATTTTTTTCGTCCAACTTTGCTTCTAACTTGGGTCTTCCAAAACTTTGAGCGAATTCATTGATGAATTTGTTTTTGCTTTTATCGAGAATACAAAAAGGTTCAGGGAATTCAACATCAATTTTTTTCGTATTTAG
>DAOUZW010000077.1 GCA_030671315.1 Candidatus Bathyarchaeota archaeon | reverse complement strand
AACAAGAATGTTCAGAAGATATAGTCTAGAAGACAAAAAAATTGCGAACAAAGTGATTGAAGAAGTAAATATGAGTCATTTACGGCATCATGCAATCGGAAAACTATCTGGGGGCGAAAGACAACGAGTCTTTATGGCAAGAGCTCTGGCTTCAGAGCCCAAACTTCTACTTTTAGATGAACCAACAGCAAACGTGGACAAGAATCTGGATACAAAACTTTGGGAATTCTTTAATGATTTAAACAAGACAACGCCCATAATCTTGGTTACACATGACATATCTGCTGTTTCAATATACGTAGACAAGATCGCTTGTTTAAACAGAAGACTTCACTATCAAGGAACAAAAGAAATCACACCTGAAGCTCTGGAAGACACCTACAAATGTCCAGTTGAATTGATAGCACATGGTCTTCCTCATAGAGTTCTCAAAGAACACTGAAGAGTATCTCAGATATGATAGAAATTCTCCAATACGAATTCATGAGAAATGCTGTGATTGCTGGATTACTGGCAAGCATAGCCTGTGGAGCAGTAGGCTCATTCATAGTAGTAAAGAGAATGGTTTTCATAAGTGGAGGAATAGCTCACTCCTCCTTTGGAGGAATAGGTCTAGGTTACCTATTGGGATTTAATCCAATCATTGGCGCTCTTATTTTTTCTCTTCTATCAGCTTTGGGAATAGGACTAATTACTGAAAAAGGCGGTCGACGCCAAGACACTGCCATCGGAATTTTATGGGCAGTCGGAATGGCATTAGGAATAATTTTTATCGGTTTAACACCAGGATATGCACCCGATCTTTTCAGCTATCTATTCGGAAATATTCTAACAGTACCCAACTCCGACCTGATTCTAATGGTAATACTTGATATCATCATAATTGGAATCATATTTCTTCTTTACAAAGAACTCTTAGCAGTATCTTTTGACGAAGAACATGCATCTATATCTGGAATTCCTTCGACCAAGTTAAATCTAATGATTATGTGTTTGACGGCATTAACAGTTGTAATGCTGATCAGAATCGTAGGAATGATACTTGTCATAGCTTTATTGACTATACCTGCTGCTGTAAGTGAACTCTTCAATACGAGATTAAAGAATATACTATTTTATTCTGTAATTTTAAGTGCTGTATTTGCTATCATTGGTCTATTTGCCTCATATCTTTTCGATCTGGCATCTGGGGCGACTATCATACTTACCGCTGGAATCGCTTTTTTCATAGCAGTATTGATTAAAAACCAGTATTCATGATTCGAATTCTAACATCAATTTTTTGGAAGTGTAGATAATTGATAGATCGATCTCTTATTGAATCTGCTATAGAAAAGGCAAATAGCATATTCAAAATAAGAGTTCCAGTCAGGAAAACAAGTAAAAGACAGTTCATTGGGCCCGCTAGATACGACTTCATGAAAGATTCCGTCGAACTAATCCCGACCTTCATTGAAGAATATTGCAGTAAATTCAATTCTGAAGAGAAACTCATTACTCATGCTATATGTCATGAGTTTGGGCATGCAAAAGAAAGCAGATATTTTGCGCAAGGAGAAATATTTCCATTTTACCTAAAGATCTCAAAAATATCCAAAATAACTAAACCGATTGCCCAAAGTCTTCACAGTTTAAACAAACCTATGGGATACATTATGAACGGCCTAATAGATTATTCAATAGATTATGAACTGAAAAGTTATGGGATAAAAAATGTTGCCGCGAGATACAAAATAAATCTTATCCAAAAATATTTATTGTCAAAAAATTCTGCCAAGAAAAAAAGTATGCCCACTGAAAAACTTCAGGCATTGTTCAATCTTACGATTGATATTGGGTATTATGATTTCGCAGAACTTACGAACCCTGAAAAAGAAGTTATTATTGACTACTACAAATACAACGAACTATTTGAAAAATGGTCTTCAATAAAATCTATTATGAAATCTAGAAATTTCTGTGAAGTTGATAGTTTTTATGAAACAATGCAGAGTTTATTCTCAGAGCTACTAGGTATAAAAATAAGTACGAATTCGCATTCACGAGCAGAGCTTACAGCCAAATTCGGTAGTTTACCAGACTTTTGGAAAAAGGATGTCTATAATATACTCTATCTTGGTTGAGATTGTTTAGGTAATAAATTCGTTAACATACCTTTTTGGAAAGATAACATTTAGACTCATCTATTTTTCAAGAATTACTGAATCATAAACTTCTACTATGTTGTTTACTTCAATAATATCTAGCTCGTAACCTTCATCTCTAATATAATCTTCAATATCGATCAGTTCAGGTTTTGTGGTTATTATTGTCAGTCCTGGTGCGGGGTGGGTTTCCTCTGTCTTATAAACAATAGCCACGCTCTGTTCATATGGTAATAGAAATTTTTTTGCATCAAACCTCGCACTCGCCAATGCTTTTTCAATTAAACCACCTACTTTTCCAATAGACCCATCAGGATTGATTGTGCCAGTCATTAGAATGCTAGGATCTGCTGTTTCATCATTTATCGCAGCAAGCAACGCAACTGTTAGCGCTGCTCCAGCGCTAGGACCATCCAAAATTTCAGTTTCGCTATCAGCTATTACAGTTAGTATTACATCTGTAGTTTTAAGGGATTGATTTGTCAATTCTTCAGCGACAAGAATAGCCGTATTTGCACTTGTCTGGAGATCTATTCCTATTTTCGGCTCTGTATTGATTAGAAGTCTTCCTTCCCCCTCTCTAAGTTCCAGATGAACCGTCATGATAATGCCTTCATACACCAATTCGCCCATAGATCCACTCACCGTGCGAACTGCTACTATGTTAATCTGGGATTTACCTGATATTCCGAAATTGGCTGTTCCATTTGATCTCGAAAGTCGAGAATAATAATCGGCTTGTGATTTGTAATAGGATAGTTGGTTTTCTAGTAAAGTTAATTCCTGCTTCATCGAATTGATTGTTTTTGTAAGGTTCTGGTTTTGGAAAATCAAGGACTCATATTGATCGGATTGGGTTTTTGGGCGATCTAGATTTGAAAGAACTACAGATGCTAATAAAATGTTGACTAGAATACTTATGATAAGTGCTGTCTTGAGAGTTTTTTTCGTGTTATCTAAAGGTGGCTCCAACTTGCATCTCATTCTACCGCATCAATAACTCAAACTTAAACTTGTTCATTACTGTAAAATGGAATAACGAAGTTGATTCCAAAAAGGTTAATCAGGCTGATTTATTCATTTAATGTAAGGTTTTAATTATGTCTGAAGTAATGCGGATCATCGAAACTAAGCCTCTCGATTCCGTTAAAACTTGTCTTGTTGGTATGCCGGATACAGGGTTGACCGGTATGATAGCTGTAAGCCAGATAGTAGAATCAATGAAGTTGCCGGAAATTGGACACATAGAATCAGATCTATTGCCACCTGTTATGGTAATCCATGATGGTGTACCAAAAGTTCCGATAAGATTGTTTGGTGACTCGAATCTCACGGTACTAACTTCAGAGACACCGATTGGCACTAGAGCTATTGAACCTCTATCAAGAAGCTTAACTGCTTGGGCTGTCGAAAAGAAGGTCGAGATACTTGTCTCAGTTAGTGGTATCGCAGTTCAGAATCGGATGGAAATTAAAATTCCTCAAGTTTTCGGAGTTGCAACAAACGAAAAAGGTAAGAAGCTTCTAAAAGAAGCTGAAATCCAAGTATTGGAAGAAGGATTCATGGTAGGACCACACGCCATGATCGTTAAAGAATCATTGTCGAAAGGTCTCACAAATCTAGTTCTACTTGCTCAATCACATTCAGGATATCCTGACCCCGGAGCTGCAGCATCAGCAATAAATGCAGTGAATAAACTTCTCAATCTAGAAGTGGATGTTAAAAAGCTCCTTGAAGATGCTGAGGACATTAGGGTAAAAACACGTGAACTCATGCAAAGAACCAACAAATCTTTTGAGGGAATGGCTAAAACGCAAGAACAGGAACTTCCGGCGATGTATGGATAATATAGAGCAAAGTGAGGTATGAAAAATTGTTCAAATCCTTTGATGACATTGAAAGAGAAATTGATGAGACTTTTGAAGAATTAATGTCCAGTCGACCAATGTGGGATAGCTCGACTGGAAGACTTGAACCTCTAACTCAAGTTAAAGAATCATTAGACAAGATAGTTGTAACGATGGATCTTCCCCTAGTACGAAAAGAGGATATACATCTAACAATTGAAGAAAAAAATCTAAACCTCGAAGCACCGTTAGTTCGATGTGTCAGATATGAACGGTGGGGAACTCACAGTGACTGCGAATTCAGTTCTTTCTATAAAATTGTAAATCTTCCAACCAGAGTCAATCCTGACGAAGCCAAAGCAAAATTCTTAAACGGTGTCTTATCAGTCGAGTTGCCCAAAACCGTCAAAGGTAAAAAAATAAACGTAGAATAAACTTCTAGGGAATTATCGATTGTTGCCTACTTCAGAAATTTAGTATACTTCAAATTTCATCCTTCATTTTAGGAGAATGGAAGTGACTAGCAAGACTGCAGTTGTAATCGGAGAAGAACTTCGTCAGTATAATCTAGGTGCCAACCACCCTCTAAGACCAGAACGCCTCAAGATTGCATTAGCTCTTGCAAAAAATTATGAGCTTATCTCTTCTGTCGATATTCTAACTCCTAGATTAGCAAACTTTGAAGAACTTCTTCTGTTTCATACGGCAGAGTATGTGAATAAAGTCAAGGAGTATAGCCGTCTAGGCTATGGATTGCTGGATGCTGGAGATACGCCTGCCTTTAGTGGATGTTTTGAAATAACCAGTTGGATTGTCGGAGCTTCACTCGTCGGAATAGAGGCGATTATTAATGGAAAGGCTGATCATGCATTCAATTTTAGTGGGGGGCTTCATCATGCCCATCAAGACAAAGCTTCAGGATTCTGCATTTTCAATGATCCGGCAGTATGCATATCTGTCCTCAAGAAAAAATATGGGATTAAGAGGATTGCGTATATTGATATTGATGCGCACCATGGCGATGGTGTAATGTATGGTTTTTACAATGATCCTTCAGTTTTAGATATTGACTTCCATGAGGACGGACGTTATCTTTTCCCGGGAAGTGGTTTCTCCAATGAGATAGGGGAGGACAAAGCTAAGGGATTAAAGATAAACATACCATTGCCACCAAATGTAAATGATGAACTATACCTCGAAGCTTTTCATAGAATTGTGCCTGCTGCACTAAGATCTTATGAGCCTGAAATTATTCTACTCCAGTCAGGAGCGGATTCACACAAAGGAGATCCACTAGCTCACCTTTCAATAACTGTTAAAACCTATTCTGAAATTGCCTCATGGCTGCACAAATTTGTTCATGAAATGTGTTATGGCAAGATTATGATATTTGGCGGAGGGGGTTATCTGCTATCAAATGTCGCAAGATGTTGGATAAAAGTCCTCAGTGTCTTCTTGGAGAAAGAACTACCTGCAAAAATTCCCGATGAATGGCAAAAGTACTACGAATCTCTAACGCATGATGAGGCTCCAAATACCATGAATGAAAAAGAAGAGAAATTCCTGAATCAAAAAGCAGTAGATGAGATGCGCCTCATCCTTGATATGCTCGAAGTAACTACATGCGTTAATAAATAATTAGACACAATTAATCTGCTGAAGGTAGCGATATGATGATGTTCCTGACATACTTATGTAACAATGTTATAGTTAATTATGGAGAACGTTAAGGAGAGGTTGTATTACGATCCGCATGAGGTTCATAGGCTTCTGCTTAACAACATTCTTAATCATGACTTTATTCCCGATATCTATCGCAACTGCAGGACAAGAAATCATCAACGTTCGAGTTCAAGAGACAGTTACTGTAGGAGTTCGTTTCCTTGTAATGTTGCAGATACAGTACGATTTTACGAGTCAAGAAAATGTTGAAATCTGGTGTGGTATTCGAGGCTCCGATCGAAAATACATGGTGACTCCAGATAAACCTCCAATTCTAATGAGCGGTACCGGAGAGCATAAATGGGATTTACAGTTGAGGGCCCCTGTGCAAGCAGG
>DAOUZW010000186.1 GCA_030671315.1 Candidatus Bathyarchaeota archaeon | reverse complement strand
GCATATGCGTTAGGCATACCTTCCAAAAGAACTTCTGAGGTTATTCCAATCAGCGAGAACAAAAATTTAATCGAAGAGAGAGTAGGGTCAGGACCCATAATCAATCTAAACCCGTCTGTAACTGATATTGCAGAAAAATTTGGTGTTACTGGACCCGATAATGTAATTCTTCTCATAATGGGAACTGTCAGATCAGGAGGTTCAGGATGCATGTGCAATGCAAATTCATTAATCAGCGCATTGATCCGGCACATAACACTCCAACGTAAGGAGTTGGTTATAGCCGACATGGAAGCTGGACTTGAACATCTTGGACGAGCAACTGTAAAAGGCTTTGACGTTCTGATATGTGTCGTCGAACCTGGAGCACAGTCAATTGAGACAGCAAAGAAAATATCAAAACTTGCATCTGACCTAAAAATTAAAAATATCCTAGGATTTGGAAACAAGATTAACAATCCCGACGATAAGGACTATATTCAAAAAAACTTTGACGATATGGGAATAGAGCTCATTAGCTCTGCACCATTAGACAATTCAATCATAAAAGCGGATAACATGCGTATAGCCCCTATCGATTTCTCACCTGATTCTATTGCAGTACATGCAGTAATTGAACTGAAAGAATATCTTCAGAAAAAGCATCTGTAGAATATAATGTTAACAGAATATTGCTATTTGTTTTACCCAAGATCTAACCGAAATTCTTCCGTGACCCATAATTGAAGTTAAATTCAGACATTTCAATCAACATACTTATTCAAGGATCCTATGGAAATCGGATAGCAGAAAATCTAAAGAAAAACTCACCATCGAATTGGAAAATCACAGTATATCAATTCTCAAAAGATATGCCTAAAATAATTGAAAATCCAGAATCCATATTTCCAAAAAATATCGTTAACTGCGACGTAATTATTTCTTTAGGTGAAAATCCTGCCCTTGCAACAATTTTACCTGATCTTGTTAGAATAACAGGAGCAAAAGCAGTCATTGCACCCGTTGATAATCCTTTGTGGCTGCCTCAAGGTGTAATAACCCAAATTTCAAAAGAGTTGAAAGAACTGAATGTACAATACACATTTCCAACGCCATTTTGCTCTATGGATCCAAACACAGGTTTATCGCTAATTGATGAGTTCGCTGCACAATTTGGCCGACCTGAATTACAAATTGAACTTAGAAATGATACAATAAAGGAAGTCAGAATACTGCGTGGATCACCTTGTGGATCTGCTCATTACATGTCTGAAGGTATCTTAGGTCTGAAGAAAAATCAAGCAGATAAGCGAGCTGGTCTTCTCATTCAAATATTTCCATGTCTAGCATCAAGATCAAGTAGTTCAATTGGTAAAAAACCATTGATTCATATTGCTGCTAATATCGCCATGGCAGCCGTCCTCAAATCCTTATCTAAGAACAAACAAGAATAAACTATACTTGATAGGTAAAATTATTGACCAAGTTAAATCCAAATTATCAATTGAGGGCCATGTAGCAGGTATTACTTTTGAGAATTTATGTTATCTACCGCGGTCCATTTGGTGAGCAAATAATAAACAATCTTGCCCAAAGAGGATTTGCAGATAAGATTACCAATGTGTATGAATTAACCCCTGAGATAATAAAAAAAGAACATGAATCAGAAACAGACATCTGGTCAAAAATTTGGGAAGACCCAAAAAAATACATCCCACAAAACTTCCCCATAGTAGAATGCGATCTCTTACTGGTGTTAGGAATTCATTCTCAATTAGGCGATTTGATACCTCCCATTGCAGAGATTTTGGGCGCCAAAGCTGTACTTTATCCTATAGACGACAGAGACATGGCACCCGAAGCAAAAAAAACAATTCAAGATGAACTAAATACAAAAAATATTGATGTTGAATTCCCTGAACCTTTTTGTATTCTTGATAAAAGCGAAAACGAATTTATTAATGAATTCGCTCAAAGTTTTGGCAGACCAAAGTTAGAAGCAAAGTTGGACGATAAAAATAAAACTATACAACAATTAGTAGTAATAAGAGATAGCCCCGGAGGCACTGCTGCCAGTGTAGCAAAGAAGCTTATTGGCCTCTCATGTAAAAATAAGGAGAATCTAATTAGAAAAATCTATGAAGAACATCAAAATGACGAGAACGAGAATTGTTGCATGGCTGAAATGGACCCTCTCTGTCCCTTAATGCAGGAAGCAGCTGATCTCTTTAAAGACGCAATATTTCAAGCATGCAAATTACCAACGACAAAAGATATCATTATTAAAAAAATAAAAGAATCTAAAGGCATGAAGATTAAAGACCTAGAAGACATTCTTGTCGATGGTTCCGGAAATTGGACTAATTCAGATAAGGCATGTGATTCTGTCAGAACTTTACATCTATATGTTGACGAACTGAAGGAAGAGGGAAGGATTATCGAATCAGGTAATCTACTAAAAGCATGATGGTTTAATTAGATAATCTAGGCGGAATTACTATTGATGTTTGAGTTCTTACAACTCCATCTATGAACTGGACAATACTAATGATTTTCTCTAGATCACTAACAGTTTCTAACTCTGCATAAGCTATGAAGTCGAATTGGCCTGTAACCG
>DAOUZW010000181.1 GCA_030671315.1 Candidatus Bathyarchaeota archaeon | reverse complement strand
GATTGGCTCCAAGCTTTTATTCCATCATTAAAAATTAATGTCTCTCGATCGAAATACTCAATTAGACCAAGCTTTTTTAAAATGTATAATCCTTCCTTTCTTGGTCTTTCAGAATATATCCCCATGGGACCAAAAATCTCTTTGAGCTTTGCAAGTGTTTCTAAAGAAGGAATAGTAGTTTCCTTTTGAATTAATCCATCTGGTAAGTTGAATTTGGGCTTTCTATTAGAGAATTTGTAAAATAGATCACTACCAAGATAAATTTCGTCAAAAAGTCTTCTCAGCAAGTCTGATTTTTCTATATCATATGGACAAAGTCTTCTTATGATTTCAAGTTCCTCTTTTCCAATATTAAGGAGGAGCTCTATCCCTTCCAATACAGACAATTCTGGATTTTGATGAAAAATATTAGTGAAATTAACAATTCCAAACTTTGGATCATTCTTTATTTTCAATAAATATTGAATATCCACTTCTTTTCGAAGATATGTTTCTCCATAACTCTTGATTTTTTTTAAAAAATTATCAAGTTCTAATGGTATTCTTCCATCTAATTCGAAAAGAATTTTCTGAAATTCTTTTTTGTCCTTTAATTGTAATGTAATTATCCCGAGATAATATGCTATGAATGCATGTGTTAGTTTCCAATCATTATTGAAAGCACCTGTATCCTTTAACTTTTGAATATCGTCTTGATTCACAAGCTCTTTTTCTTTCCCTTCAAGACCAAGTAGATTTAAGAAATAAAAATCAACTGAGTGAATTATTGTCTGCCTATAGGATTCTTTATCGTTTACTAGTACTCCATCACAATCAAAAATTAGTTTTTCAACTTTTGATAGATGTGAAGTTATGCTGTCGCTTCGCAAGGCTATGTCATAGCCAAATTCCTCATATGAGAACTCATTATTCAAGATAGGATACGCCTTAGTTCTCTAAGAAATCTCTTATTTGAGGCACGAGTACCTACGGTAACCCTTAAGCAGTTTTGTAGCATTGGAATTTTGCCTCTGTCTTTTATTAGGAGACCTTTTCGTCTAAGATCATTTTGGATTTTTGATGAGGATTTTCCATTAATGATTTTAAAGAGTATAAAATTAGCATCGGATGGAAAAACTGTTACACCATCAATACTCTTAAGCTCCTGTATTAGCCAGTTCCTTTCTTTAATAACAGCTTTGAATCTCTTCTTAAAGTAAGCATGATTTTTTAATGCTTCAACAACCAGATGTTGTGCTAAGGTTCCCACATTAAATGGGTGAACGGTCTTTTTTATGGTATCTACTAATCCACTTTCACCTATCAAGTATCCAATTCTAATTCCTGCTAGTCCATATGCTTTTGAGAATGTTCTCAAGACGATGAGATTATCATATTTGTTGGTCAATTCTAACATGGAATATTTTGCAAAGTCAACATATGTCTCATCAATTACAACTATCGAATTACATTTCTCAATAATCTGGATAATATCATCTCTCTCGAATTGATTTCCAGTAGGACTATTTGGAGAGCATATGAAAACTAGTTTTGCATCTTTCGAAGTTCTTATCAGAGTCTCAATGTCAAGACTAAAATCATTATTTAACATAACCTCAATTTTCTTGCCTTGACAAAGTTGAGTGTAATATGTATACATAAAGAAAGTCGGTTCAGTCACTAGCACTCCTGAGTCTTTATCCACAAAAGTTCTAACCAATCTATCTAAAACATCATCAAGACCATTTCCTACTAACACTCTCAGTGGATCAATTTTATGAAATTTCGATATTGCATCTACTGCTATTCTTGCATGAGGTTCTGGATAGTCTCTAGGATCAACCTTTGCTACAACTTTTTTTAACATCTGAGTTAGTTTGGGTTTTTCAATTAGGGGATTCTCATTCAAGCTCATTCTAACAAGGTTTGGAATTGCTTCAGAAGGGAAATCAGTATCCAATCTATAAGGAGATATTTCCAGTAAATCTTTGCGTACACGTTTTGTATATGACATCTCAAACGCCTCTTACTTCGATTGATTTCGAGTGAAACGATAATTTTTCAATATCAGCTAATGTTTTGGTCGTTTCCGCCAATTTTTTCAAACCTTTGCTGGAACAATTTACATAACTGATTATCTTAAGGAAGTCTCTAACTGATAACCCTGAGTAAGTTTTAGCATAACCTCCTGTAGGAAGCACATGGTTAGTTCCTACCGAATAATCACCAATAGCAACTGGAGAATATCTTCCAAGAAATATTGCTCCTGCGTTTCTGATTTTCTTTAGAACGGATGAGTTGCTTTTAGTCATTATCGTTAGGTGTTCAGGTGCAATCTGATTTGACAGTTTAATTGCTTCTTCTATTTTATTCACTACGACTATTAACCCACGCTTTTTCAAGGCGATTTTTACTGTGCATTCTTCAGACATGTTTTCGGTAATCGTGTCTATTAGTTTTCTCACTTCATCAGCGATTTTTTTAGAATCGGTAATCAAAATACATGTAGCATTTTCGTCATGTTCTGCCTGTGCTAACAGATCTGTTGCCACAAATTCAGTTTTCGCTGTGATATCGGCTATAATGAGAATTTCGCTAGGACCCGCTGGTAAATCGATGGCGACCTCATTACTTAGAATTTGTTTAGCAGCATTAACATAGATGTTTCCAGGGCCTACAATCTTTTCCACAGATTTTATTGTTTCGGTACCATATGCCATGGCCGCTATGGCTTGTGCTCCACCAACGCAGTATATCTCATCTACTTCTGCGATATCTGCTGCAACGAGGATGTAGGGATTGAA
>DAOUZW010000003.1 GCA_030671315.1 Candidatus Bathyarchaeota archaeon | reverse complement strand
AAAAACCAGTAATATGTACTCACTGCGGCTACTGCATCGATTACTGTCAATATGATGTTATCAAAATGGAGGAAACCAGCCAATGAATGATCCTCTATCAAATGTTCTGCACATAGATCTCTCACGGAAAAGATTCTGGACAGAAGACAGAAGCGAACTATTCAATGAAATGATCGGTGGATCTGGTGTCGCAATAAAACTTCTTGCAGAGGAATGTCCAAAAGGTACAGATCCATTAGCTCCAGAAAACCCAATAATTCTTGCAGTAGGACCCTTAACTGGACTATACCCTATAGCATCCAAAACAGTTGCCATGTTCAAATCTCCACTCACAGGAAACCTCGGTGAAAGCCACTGTGGAGGACGAAGTGCAATAGCAATAAGATTCGCAGGATACGGAGCAATAATCATCAAGGGATCAAGTGAAACGCCAGTCTACATGTCCATTCATGGAGATAAAATCCGATTCCGAGACGCTTCAGTTATCTGGAAGATGGCCAACAGTACAACGGTAGGCCGAATCCTGAGAGAAAAGGAATCAGGATCCGGAATAAGAAGCATAATGCGAATCGGTAGAGCAGGAGAAAATTTAGTATCTTATGCAAGCGTCGTAACCGAGACATACCGGCACTTTGGCAGAATGGGACTCGGAGCAGTTTTCGGAAGCAAACAATTGAAAGCAATCGTCATTTCTGGAAAGAAAAACATTCCCGTTTCTGACATGAAAAGCTACAGAGAAACCTACAATGAAACTTTCAAACTATTATCGTCAGCCGAGATGAGAAAATATCATGAACTCGGCACATCAATGAATATTACACCATTAAATGAATTAGGAGCTTTACCCACTAAAAATCTACAGGAATCAAAATTTGAGAATGCTGAAGCCATATCAGGTGAAACTTTCGAGAAGAACTTCTTAGGCAGAAGAGTAGCTTGTGCACATTGTCCAGTCGCCTGCATCCACCTTGCTGCACTCAGAGAAGTCTACGAAAAAGAACCATACTTCTACAAGACCGAAATGATCTCATACGACTACGAACTGATCTTTGCTCTAGGATCCATGCTTGGAATATCTTCACCACAAGCCCTACTCAAACTCATGGACGAAGTCGAAATCCTAGGACTAGACGCAATGAGTACAGGTGTAGCCCTAGCATGGGCAACAGAAGCACAACAAAAAGGAATAATCACGACAAAAGAAACCAATGGACTCAAACTAAACTGGAATGATGAAGAATCATACTCGAAAGCAGTAAATTACATCGCAGCTCAAGTCAACGAATTCTATAAAACTCTAGGAAAAGGTGTGATCTATACATCATCAAAATATGGTGGAAAAGAGTTCGCACTCGCATTCGGTGGCAACGAGATGCCAGGATACCATACCGGACCAGCGACACATCTAGGATTTCTCATAGGATCCAGACATAGCCATTTGGATAATGCAGGATATAGTATCGACCAAAAAGCACTTGCGAAAAATAGCAAATTAACTCCAGAAGAAATCATTAACAAACTTATCGAAGAAGAAGCATGGCGACAAATACTTTCCAGCTTGGTAATCTGTTTCTTCGCCAGAGGAATCTACAAACCTGAACTAATCTCCAAAGCTTTCAAAACCATAGGAAAAGAAATCAATGAAGAAAAACTGAAAAGAATAGGATTAAAAATTCTTAAAGAAAAATATAGATTCAAAAAACGAGAAGGATTCATTATTAAGAACTCAGAAATCCCTGAAAGAATTTTTGAAACAACAACTCCTTCGGGAAATCTATCAAAAGAAATATTTAATGAAGGTCTAAAGATAGCTGAATTAAAATTGGATTCAATTTAAACAAATTAAATTTGCTAAAGTTAAAATGAGTACTTAATCGACTTGAGTTCGAACTATGGCATTTAATACTTCTGATAATGTTAGATCTCCAACAATTTTTTTCTCTTCATCGACTACTGGAATGGCTAAGATGTCCTCACTTAACATCATTTCAAGAGCTAATTCCAAGTTATCTTCTGGTTTGACGAATGTTTCGACGCTATATCGGTACATAATATCTTTGGCAGTAGTTGAGTAAGCATACCTATTTATCTCGTCGACAGCAATATTATCGCTACCGATATCTGCTCCAATCTTAAATTTCGCCCATTGAAGTAGATCAGTTCTTGATATGACTCCTTTAAGTTTCTGTCCTTTATCTACTACGAATATTCCTCTTAAGCTAGGTTTCTCTGCATAGTGTTTAATGATTTCAGTGATTTGTTCTTCCTCTTTAACAATTAGTGATAATGTTCTAGATTCAAATACATCTTTAACTAGAAGTTTCATCGGTCAAATCATCAAACATAATTCATGTTATGCTAAACTATGCTCATTAAGAGTGCGATATTATCTTTTTTATTTTTGTATATGAGTATATTAGCACGTGCTACCACTTATCCATATTACTGAATGTAATTCAATGAATAACAAACCTGTTGTATAGAAAATTTCAGCGTCCTCGGATGTTTATTCTTTATTTTCCTTGACTGGTTTAATTATTAGTCTGGGACCATCTTTCTTTATTACTAATGCTTTGGTTTCAGCTTTGACACTTCCATCTGCACGAGCCTGCCAATATTCCCCTTTGAATCTTACGAAACCTATCTTCCCATCTTCGATATCTTCAATCACTTCTACCTCTGATCCAATGACTCCCTTTATGAATGGCTTCTTCCTTTTAGCACGAACAATTTTATACACCATGAATAAAGTGAAAACACCAAGTGTTAGGACAACCGCTAAAACAATAGTAACAAAATAGCCAATCCACTCAGGTGTTATAAGCCATCGAGAGGGTGTAAAAGGAATTATCAAGAAACTACCTATAATCAAACAGAACAAACCTGCTCCCCCTAGTATTCCAAAACCTGATGTATAAGCTTCTGCTATCATTAAAACAGCACCCAAACCTATTATCAATATGGCTCCCAAGTTTATATCAAATCCGAGACCAATCAATCCAGTAAGAAGTGCTACTACACCTATTATCTCGCCTCCATAGCCAGGACTGGATAATCCGAATATGAATGCGTAAATTCCTAGAGTAAACAGCAGATATGCAAGTAATGGATTAGATATTGTTCTTAAGACACTTACTCTCAAACTTGGAGAATATTCTGAGACATTCGCCCCTTTTGTCATTAGAGTTACTGGTCCTTTAGCAGTAGTCACAGTAAATCCATCTATCTTTACTAGAAGTTCATCAATGTCTGAGGCTTGAACATCTGTAACATTTAGCCGTAAGGCATCGTCACTGTTCAGGTTTAGATTTTCAGTGATGAATAGTCTGGCTGCGGTCTCGTTTCTTCCATGCATTCTAGCCCTCTCGGTGATGAATTGAGATAACGCATTTAACACCTTACTCTCTGTAACAGGCTCACTTTCCCCAAGAGGTGAATACGCCACTGGCTGGGCTGAACCAATTATCGTATGAGGAGCCATTGCTGCTACATGTGATCCCATTAGAATCAGAGTTCCTGCAGACCATGCCTTTGCCCCCCTAGGATAAACAAATGATACTACAGGTAGACTTGATCGTTCAATCGTATCAATTATTTTAAATGTTGAATCCAATTGGCCCCCAGGCGTATCAAGAATTATTACTAATGTTTCGGCCCCAACCTCTTCACCATGTTTTACTGCTTCTTCAACCATATCGGCAGTCGCAGCAGTGATCGTGTCCCCAATCTGTATTACAATAACTGAAGAGTTGGAAGCTTCAACATGACCTACATTGGCTAAAAAAAAGGAAAAAAGCATGAGGAGAGAGATAGAGGTGTACTTGTACATGCCTTCTATTTTCTCTCTTTGAGACCTTTAACTATAGACGCTATTCTACCAACATCTTCTGTGGCGCCAGCAGCGGTCACTACAACCATGTTCTTCTCTTTAGCAATATCTGTAAGAGTCTGTAACTCTCGAAGTCTTAATGCGGCAGATGTTGAATATTTCTCGGCCGCTGCTGCTATTTTTTCCGCTGCAATATATTCTCCTTCTGCAATGATTATTCTAGCTCTTTTCTCTCTTTCCGCTTCAGCCTGTTTCGCTATAGCTCTCAACATAATCTCATCTATACTAACATCCTTGATAGCAACCGCAGTAACTTTTACACCCCAAGGATCCGTGTATGTGTCGAGTATCTCACCAACTTTCTTGCTTAACCCCTCGCGTTTGGTTAATAGATCATCTAGCTCTACTTGACCCAAAACATCTCTTAGGGTTGTCTGTGAGAGCAAATTTGTGGCTTCAAAATAATTCTCAACCTGCAATATTGCCTTTGCAGGATCAAATACACGATAATACACAGCAGCGTCTACATCAACACTAACATTATCCTTCGTTATTACACGCTGTTTTGGTATATCAAATGCCAGAATCCTCAAATCCACTTTGATGAACTTATCAGCTAAAGGAACAACAAAGAACAATCCAGGACCTTTAGTTCCAACATATCTTCCAAGTCTGAAAACAACTCCTCTCTCATATTCTCTGACGATCTTAATTGCAGAAGATATTATCCAGAGTATTATTATTCCTACGAAGAAGTAACCTAACAAATCCCATATAGTCATATTGTTAACCGATCAACTAATCATCTATAATTAAAATTTAAACATAGTGAATTTTTTTTAGAGAAAAAAAGAGGATGATGTAAACATTGGAAATACAGATACTAGGATCAGGATCAATAACTCCAACATCAAAAAGATCCTACTCTTCAATTGTCGTGAAAACAATTTCAGAAAACATTCTAATGGATATTGGACCAGCAACATTATACAAGTTATGCCGATCAGGATACAAACTCAATGAACTAAACCATTTACTGATAACGCATTTTCATATAGACCATGTAGCTGATTACCTGCCCTTGATACATTCAAAAGCATTTGATCCAAAAACTGGTAAAATAAAACCAAAAAGAATATTGACAGTTTACGGTCCACAAGGACTTTTAGAATTCACACAAGACCTTCTGGAAAATGTAAAACCTTGGAATAAAGTCGCAGAAGCCTTACAATGTAGTGGCTATCTGAATCTCTACGAAGTGCTCTCTGGCAAATTCAAAGAAGAAAAAGAATGGATTGGCTCTACAACTCCAGTCTATCATGCAGGTGGAATAGCCTATCGAATAGATAGTGAAGGTAAATCAGTAACATATTCTGGTGACACAGTACCAGATGAAAACTTGATTAAACTTGCAAAAGAAACTGATCTCCTAATACATGAATGTTCTTTTCCAAATGAAGAACTTCTGATAGGTCTCCATACAACTGCTTCAAAACTTGGAAAGATAGCTGCAGAAACAAGATGTAAACGATTAGTATTAACCCACCTATATCCAATTTGTGAAACAGAGATCGATGAAATGGTTGGGAGAATTTCAAAAGATTATGATGGTTCCATAACTGTTGCAGAGGATTATATGCACTTAATTATATAAGAAAGAAATCACATCA
This sequence comes from Candidatus Bathyarchaeota archaeon, assembly GCA_030671315.1. Classification (GTDB taxonomy): domain Archaea; phylum Thermoproteota; class Bathyarchaeia; order 40CM-2-53-6; family RBG-13-38-9; genus RBG-13-38-9. Next base: position 18,363 of record DAOUZW010000003.1, on the reverse strand, counting down.
ACAGCAACAAAATTCTATAATGACTTTTTCTCAGTTGTGGGTTTTACATCTAAACGGTTTGCCAATGTTTGAAGTTCAGACTCAGATATCCAATCTACCCAAAGATAATCATAGATCTCTAATTCAGAAAGACCTAATCTTCGTGCTTCATTCACTGCGTTTGCATATGCGACAAGCTCGGTGGGGCGATTGATGTAACTGTATCGGTCGTCAAAAAGATTCAATCCTTCACGACGCTGCTTGATATGAGTGAATTCATGTATAAGGTCAAGATAGATGAATTCTTTTCTTCCTCTTCGCAGATATCTGGAGTTTATCAATAATTTTTCATCGACATCGTGGACCTTCATATAGAATACCTTGGAAGTAATCTCAATTCTCAAATTTTGCAGTTCAGAGAATTCTTTATCTTTGAAGAGTAATCTTATCGCTGGTGAAGTTTCAATTCCAGAGAAGATATCACTGAATCTGTATTCTCCGCGTGGTAGATTCCGTTTTATTTTGATTTTTTTTATTATAGATTCTTCTCTGGAAATCAATTTTGAGTCCAATTTCATATTCTAATATCACGTAACCTATCAGGTAAAAGATTGTTGATTCATACACAAGAATATTCACTTTACGATACATAATCCATATCTGCAACATGGTAAGTGTGAGAAAGGACAGATGATCTGATGAATTATAAACTTACGATCTTGTTTCCATTATTTATTTTCATAGTCTTTAGACCTGTGGGAACAGTACAAGCCATAATAGCCGAACCTGAACCTATGATCGAGATAAATGATATTATATTCCCTGAAACGGTTCTTCAAGGTCAGAATTTCGCGGTTAATATCTCAGTGGTATATTCTTGTGAAAAAAGAACCATGTGTAACATAGGAATCTACGACTACAATATTGAAAAGACGATGGATCCTAGGATGTTCTATCTGGAAGGGAACGGTACAGAATTCATCATTCTATCGCTTCAGGCGTCCTCGGAAAAACAACTGGTATTTGAAGCATTTCTTCGATATTGGTATCTTAACGGATGGGTTTACCAAAAAGAATCCTTACGTAGACCATTCTCCATAATCGTGACAGACTCTGTTCAACTCACATTATGGATGCCTACTCCGAATATTACTATCAAACTTGACAATGAAGAGATAGAGGCCGATCACTTAGGAATAGTAAAAACTCGTTTGAAGCCAGGAAAGTACCTAGTAGAAGTTCCCCAAAAAATCAATTCAACCAATAACACAAGACTAAGTTTCATTGGATGGAATGATGGTTCAAAAAGCAATCCAAGACTTACTTATGTTCAACACGATACAAATCTAACCGCTGAATATGAGAAAGAATATTATCTTAATGTCAATTCAAGTCTCGGAAGAACACAAGGCAATGGGTGGTATCCTTCAGGGTCCGTTGCGACTTTCTCAGTTCCAGATTTAATCTACGTACCCAGTATTCTCCAAATCATACCTGACAAATATTCATTCATAAAATGGACCCGAGACTCAGATGCTACGACTTCTATCTCTAAAATAGTAATGACCTCTCCAAGAACTGTTGAAGCAAATTGGATGCTTGACGAGACACCGAGAATTCTCATCCTCGTATCGGTAATCATCATTCTCTTCGACTTAGCAATCCTAGGATATATAGCAAAAAGGAGAAGAAGAAATGCCTAGAATCAATCCAGAAATCATACTCATAATTATATTGTCCATTACCTTAGCACCTGCATTCACATATGCCGATGAAACTCCACATAGAACCGCCTCTATTGAACAAATAGCCGGTTACAATTGGTACCATTGGCCTAACCCAGAAACTGATGCTTGCATTATATGGCTTGGAGGAGGAAAGACAACTCCAACCTATATTACTGTAAATCCCTACAATCTAGAATCTCTCAATACAATGCGATTCATAGAAGACCTATCAGATCACTATGGAATACTCGCCCTCAGCAAAGGAGAGATACAATATACAGTCGATAGTGGCCTTGTTTCAAAAATTTGCAAGTCGATTAGAGAATATGGTTACAAATACGTATTTGTTGTAGGATACTCAACTGGAGGAATGGCATTAGCCTATGAGCTCACGTTTCCAGGAGACTATGAATCAGGCCCAGATGCCGGGGTAATAATGAGTTCAATGCTAGACTGGCAGGAAATGGTTGAACGCCATAAAACTGCTAGAGGTATAGACCTCTACACCAGCGCACAAAATTCTGAAAGAGTCCGACGAAGTGTTCTCATCATGTACGGTGAAGATGCTTGGTTCTGGGATCAAGGAGAGAAATTTTACAAAAACCTTCCTGAAGAGGGTTGGATGAATGATCATTACTTCCAAAAAGAATGGAGGCTCATGCCAGGTGTAGAACACGAGGTCTTTACACTTGAAGCAGATGGCTCATACGATTCAAAACCAGTAGCAATAATAATAAATTTCTTTGAAAGAGTGAGAGCTTCAAACCTCAACACTGAAAATATTATTCAAAAAATATCAGTCTCCACTAATGGATCTTCAAACAATCAACAGGCCATTCAGGTTCTATATCCTAACAAAATTCGTTCCTATAGAATATTCCAAATCAATTTAACGACTCCGTCTATTGAAGAAAACCCTACCTGGGTCGCTATATTCGATCTAGATAGTAATCGATTTCAAAAAAAGATACAAACTAACTTGTTAGTTAAAAACCAATATTCAATAAATGGAATTTCCGTAACAAATCAGCCCATTAGAAATCTCATAATAGCTCTAATTGGCTACACAGAAGATTTCCAACTTCTTGGAATTTCAAAAACTATGGACATAAACGTTGAACATAACCCACTATTGATAATCATGACAGAAATACAAGGACTCGATATCAAAATTGATGAAACGACATTCCAAACAAACGAAACAGGAATAATTCAGGTACACTTAGAATCAGGTAATCATACTATAGATGTCCCTGAGATTGCTTCGATCTCAGATGTAGAGAGATTGAATTTAGTATCCATAGATAATAAGATAAACAATAATTCAAAGAAAATCTATTTTGAAAAAGACCAAGAAATAACAGTGAGATATCAAACCCAATATCAGCTATCGTTGCTCTCAGAATATGGAACCATAAGCGGTGGGGGATGGTACGATGAAAACAGTACCGCCAAAATTACCCTCGATGTAAATCTAAGTGAACCTGTTCATGGAGGTTTGGGAATTTTAGCATTTGATGGTTGGAGTGATAACCTTGAAAGTAAGAATTTGAATCATGAAGTCTACATGAACGAACCAAAACTGATCGAAGCAAGATGGACTTTTAGCACAACCGATTCTCCAATATGGATATTTGCATTTGTGTCTGCACTCATATCGGTCATAACATTTCTCATCTATCTTATGACCTTTAGAAGAGGCAGAATGTTCCAAGATAATTAGTGTTAATTCACAAGATTCCGAAGCTTTAAACAGTTCCTATGATCAAGAAGTCTGGGCGAAAGATTTGGCCTCAACAATGAATTCTCCGTCCTCTCCATTGGACTTTATAAAACCATACATTGATTCTGGATTTGATGTGATAATCTGGAAGAATCCTGGAACTCAAGAAAATCCTTCTCTGACAGAGTTAGCTGGCAAACTTGAAAAGAAAAAATTCAAGACCCAGATTGTTGTGATACCTGATCCTCCACCAGGATATCCTACTCCCCCTTTCTATCCAGAGTTAACTTTGACTATTCTTAAGGAAGCTGTAGCTGATGAGCTTCTTAATATCAGTTCACAATTTCTTCAAAAAATCTATCAGACACAAGAAAAAGTGACGGTGAAAGCAGATATTGTTCTAGATCAAAGGATGGTATCTATAGAATCAAATGGTACACCATCGGAAGTTGGAAGTACACTGAAAAACATTCTAAAGATCGATAAACTTGCTTCATCTAACCTTGTTTTCGTCGCCGCCAACCAAGAACAGATTAAGCCCACTCAAGCCCATTTTTGTTCTAAATGTGGGACCTCTCTACCACTTCAGTCCGATTTCTGTCAAAATTGTGGAGAGAAACAATAAACATACAACAATGAAAAGGGAAGACTTCATATTTGCCTTTAGCATCAGTCTAAGAATTCATTTGATCAAGTGTTTCCTATGTATTTTCTGAATAGTCTGGCATTGTTTGCGGGAGGTCTAATAGCACTCTTAGTAGCCATAGTAAAATTCAGACCGAATCTCGGTATTTTCCTTATTGGTTGGCTAAGCTGGGCATGTGCTCTCACTACAAAGCTGGTCTTGCTGACAGTTCTCTGGGATAGTTTCCCTTTCTTAGCGAATCCTGATTCAATGCCTTACTTCCTAACGATTACAACAGTCGAGTTAATAGAAGTAATAGCTGTCTACCTCTTTCTTCAAAGACATGAACGACTCAGAAACCTGAATCTATATGGATATCTAACATTCGCATTAGGATTCGGTGTAGGAGAAGCTTTTACTCTAGCCATTGCAGGGTTGCTACCAATAGATATTACACCGTCAATATCCGTCCTTCTAGTAATGCTCGAAAGACTATCACTTGTAGTAATTCAATTTGGTTGGGTCGCCTTAATTGCATACTATGTCGCAACTAAATACGAACTTAATTTATCTCTTGCAGTTCTATTCAAAATTGTTTCAACATTACTAGCTCTAATAGTTCCAACAATCTTTTTCCTTTATGGAATCTCGTTCAACATCTCACTAATGCTTTTCGTAGGAATCCTTTCTGCATATGCTCTATTAGTTCTCTTCATTGTATGGCTGTTGAGAGGTCAAATTCCAGATGAAGGCTCCAGTAAAATAACGTTTGATCTAAACTATACCTTCGCCAGCATAATCGCATTCGCAGGTTTAACATTGTTCATTGACATGTCATTGCCATCTCTCTATTTCAATCAAACACTAGAGATTGTAACAAGAATTCTATTCTTCATAATAGCAACAATTATTCTCCTTGAAATATTCGGATGGGCGGCGAAAAAAATTGTTCTCTCAGAAATCGCTATTGGAAGCTTCCTTGGAATATTACTTATGCATATGTACTGGTTGAGTTACGCAGGGGAAGCTGCAATCTCAAGTGTGTCAATACAAGCAATTCTTCTTTCTCCCTCATTGACTTTCTTGACAGTTCTAATTGGTATGGCCTTATGGAAAATAGCGAAAAAATAGTTGATCATAAAACGTGAAAAAAAGAAATGGAAACGATAGTGCACTTAGCCTTAAATCTCCAAGCTCTAATAGACAATTTCCAATATTTTCCATCTGAATCTTTGAGACCGCCACAGATCGTCATGTAAGTGCCTCCAGGAGTATGTCGGGCATCGTCTCCAAAAAGTATGAAATGTATTCTAGCACCTGTTTCATCTATTAGCGCGCGCTTACTTTTGTTATACCAATTCTTTCATTAATGTTCAGCATTTAATTCTAAATGGAGCAAGTAGATGGCAAGCTACGTTTTTATGAAAATCCTAGAATCGGCACCCCAACGGTACGATATGGGAATCAATTTGATATCTTTCGGACAAGGCAGGAGAATGCAGCAAGAGATCGTTGAAGAATATGTTCATAAAAGTAATCAAGTCCTAGAAATTGGCTGTGGCACTGGAACCTTGGCAATATCCTGTGCTAAGAAAGGAGCATCAGTAGTTGCATTCGATAAATCAAGTCAAATGTTAGCAATAGCAGAACGAAAAGTTCGGGAACACAATTTGATTGAAAAGGTTCAACTTGAAGAAATGGGTGCCATTGAAATGGAAAAAGCATTCAATGACAATACATTCGATAGAATTGTCAGTACATTAGTTTTTAGTGAGTTATACGCTGATGAACAAAAATATGTGTTAAGTCAAGCCTATCGAATACTAAGGCCTAATGGATTAATCATAATTGCGGATGAAGTAAAACCTCGATCATCATGGAAACGTATAGTACACTCATCAATACGAATTCCCTTAGCACTAATAACCTATTTTCTCACTCAGACTTCAACCAAAGCATTAGCAGACATCAAAGGTCCAATGACGAATGCGGGGTTCAAAATTATTCGTGAACGGAGAAGCTTCATCGATTCATTTGCATTATTTGTTGGCCAAAAGGAGTAATAAGATTGAAGTTCAAAGAGATTATAAGAACATTTTTCGGAACCTTTTTTCGTCTAATGCCACTTTCTGTAGAACCCGGAATAAGAATTTTTGGAAATCCACATAAAAATAGTCCAGTCTTCGTCACAGCAAATTTTGATCTCACAGTAAAGAGATTAACTAAATATCTCAAGAATCAGGATTGTTATCTGCTCGTAGTGCCAACGAATGGTATCAATGTTTGGTGCGCTGCAAGAGGATCCAATTTTACAGCTCATTCTATAATCCCAGTAGTCAAAACTTCTAATATCGATGAGAAAGTTGAACATCGAATTCTAATATTACCTCAACTTTCTGCTCCCGGAATTGATGTTAAACTTGTAAAGAAAGAAACAGGATGGGACTGCAAGTTCGGTCCTGTATATGCACAGGATATACCAGAATATGTGAGAGATGGACTCAAGAAAACGGACAAAATGCGCAGAGTAAGATGGCCATTTATTGATCGAATTGACGTCGGCCTTGGTATATCCACGACTTTCCTAATCTTTGTTTTAATAATCATAGGATTTTTCTCGAAGGATTGGCTTGCTGAGGTCATTCTGTTAGGCTGGGGTTTGATATTCCTAATGTATGGTCTGCATCCGTTCATTCCTGGAAAATCAGGATGGCGGAAAATACTGTTTTTGGAAATTCTAATAGTAATCGGAGTTATCTCTTTCAACTTTCTAGCTATCCACCAAACCAAGTATATCCAGAATCTTCTCTTCATAGCCATGGGTCTAATCCTGATAATTGGAATTGATTTTGATGGAGTAACTCCATTACAAAAAAGTCAATTTGACCCAATATTAGACAAGATAGGAATTCAGAAACTTGGAAACATAAAGTTCGGCGATAGATCAAAGATAGTAAATGGCAAAATAGTTCTTGCCCAATCTAAATGCACTAAATGCGGTATGTGCTATGACATCTGTCCCAAAGGAGTATTTGAAATGGTGGAGGAACACAAAAAGATGTTGAATAAATATCCAGAAAAATGTGTAACTTGTGAAGCATGTGTTTCTCAATGTCCCACAGGAGCCCTAACACTAAGAGCTTAATGCTAAAGACTGAAGCTAGAACAAACTAATAGCGCATGCTGAAATGTTTTAGATTATTCAATAGGGATCATTTGGATAACATGAGATAATAAATGATGTCAAAAAGGGATCATTAAGGTTAGATCTGAGATCAATCATTATCGAAGATGCATTGTATTCTTGATATCAAAAATGAACTTGAGTACATTTTTGATTCGTGTAGGAAATCAATCTATCTCATTTTCTATGATCCCTAATGATCCTTTGTGATCCCAAATGATCCCATTTATCAAAAATAATGGAGCTATGATGATCCCGATATTATCCTATGTGTGTACTTGTTTAATCTTTGTTGTTTATTCACATAAAAAATTGGTTACTATGTTTAGGTTAAGGAGCGCACGAGCTAGCCTCGTCATCATTTCTTATTATTTTGTTATGGGACGATTCTGTAATATACTCGCCTGTTATTCTTTCCTTTATTTTCAGCTTTCATAAATTCTATTTGACCTACTTCATTCAGATTTTTAACATGTGTTCCCCCATCAGCTTGCCTGTCGAGTCCTTCTAGCTCTACAATTCGCAATTTTGATATTTGAGGTGGAAGAGCTTCGGCCATTTTGACTACTCCAGGAATTTTTAGAGCTTCTTCCCTTGGTAATTCGTAGGTTTTCACAGGTATGTTTTTTTTGAAAAGATCGTTCGATTCATTGATACAGCTCATGAAGATATCTCTATCAAAATTTTCTATGTTAAAATCAAATCTGGTCTTCTCAGTTGTGAGATCGTTTCCCGTTACGAGAGCTTTCGTTTTGTTACATAATATTGTTATTAAGGTATGGGCGGCTGTGTGACTTCGCATCAACTTGTATCGTCTTTCCCAATCAAGTTTACATTGAACTTTATCTCCGACCTTTAGACCCGGTCTATCGATTTCGTGGGAAGTCTCTCCTGAGAACTTTCCTACATACACGACATTGAAAATATCGTTTCCCTTTGTTATAGTACCAGTATCATAGGATTGCCCTCCCCCTTTTGGATAAAATATGGTTTCGTCTAATATGATGTATTTTGAATCATTTACGGCAGATACAGTTGCTTCACATTCCTTAAGATATGCGGAATCCAAATAGAGGGGTTTTGTCATAGATCCCAACTTCTTGATTTTAGTTAGAAGAGTTACTCTGTTTAATACCTATATTTTAAATAAACTTGAAAACGTGAGTGCTAAGCATTCTTGCTTTGAAGTTCATTGTATCTTACCAATGCATACAAAGCTGTGACAGCTTTTTCAGGTGTTGAAAAAACAGGAATCCCCGCTTCATGCATCCTTTCTTTTTCAATGTCTTCGACCTTACCACCGCCAACATAACAAACTACAATAGGTTTGTTAGTTTTCTTCGCAACACTTTTCACAGCTTCAGCTGCACGTGGAAGAGGATCTGCAAAGATAGGCAGAAACGCATCAATATTTTCATCCTCAAGATTTTCCTCCATGACCAGTTGAAATGATTCTACTGTAGTAGTTGTCACATCGAATGGATTGTCAAACACACAATAGCTAGGCAAAGTTTGTCGAAGTCGTTTTTCAACATTCTCTGAAATGGAAGGTAGTTCTAAATTAAGCCTATCAACCGTATCGGCAGCCATAATACCTGCTCCTCCAGATGATGTTATGATAAGTACTCTTCGACCCTTCGGTAAAGGTAAAAATGATAATGCTTTTGAATAGATATAGAGCTCTTCGAGACTATTTGTACTAAGAATGCCGGATTGCTTTATTGCTGCCTCAAAGATCTCACTTTTTCCGGAGAGCGATCTTGTATGTGATTTTGCTGCCTTGATACCTTTCTCGGTTCGACCTCCTTTTAACGCTATAATAGGCTTCTTTTTTGAAACTTCGGAGGCCACTCTCATGAATTCTCTTCCATTTTGAATACCCTCAAGGTACATAGCAATGGTTTTTGTGTTGGGGTCTTCTACGAAATATCTTAAGATGTCAATTTCATTAACATCAACTTGATTTCCTAATGATATACATTTACTAATTCCGATGCTTTCCTTTTCCGCCCAGCATTGGAAAGCGGTTCCAACGAGCCCACTCTGAGATACGATTGATATTGGACCTTTCTTCTTGACGCCGACCCACATCGACATGCCGATATAGGGATTGTCTACACCAATACAATTGGGACCGACTAAACGGATTCCTGTTTCATTAATGATTTTGATTACTAACTTCTCTAATTCTTCTCCTTCTTTTCCAGATTCACGAAAACCACCTGAAATTACAATTACAGATCCAATCCCTTTCTTTCCACATTCCTTTAACACATTTGGAACAATTGTTCCTGGCACAACAATGACTGCGAGATCAATATTTTCACTTACATCCTCAAGCGAGGAGTATGCCCTTACACCTAGAATCTCATCGACTTTTGGATTGATGGGAAATAATTTACCTTTGAAACCACTCTTGAGTAAATTTTCAAGAATTAAATACCCAACTTTCTCTGGATTTCTTGATGCTCCAACTACTGCAATTGAATTTGGCTCAAAAATCGATCTTATTGCATCGTCGCTCAAAGCTGTGTCTCCTTGGATTGAAATCCTATCATATGATATATTATGATATATATTGAAATCGTTAAGTCGTTGAATAAGTCTAAGATAATGTAAAAACTTTTGAAAATATTTCATCGAAATTTGTAAGGTTTTTTATCATAAACAAAAAGGTTTTTAACATAATCGTTTTCGGCTTAAGTCAACTAGTTTGAAAGGTTTTTTTAATGGGTATTGATCTTGACAAGGAATTTTTAGAGAAACATTTTCGAGTAACAATTTTTGGGTCGGCAAGAATCGCAAAGGGTGATCCGATATATGCTTCAATATTCGAATTGGCAAAGATGATCTCTGAGGCGGGGATGGATCTGGTGACAGGAGGGGGGCCGGGTCTAATGAATGCTGCAAGTGAAGGACATCACGCCGGCAGGAAAGATGATAAAGCTCATTCAGTTGGATTGAGAATTAATCTCCCTTTTGAGCAAGAAGTAGCCGCACACCTAGATATAAAGAAAGAATTTGAAAGATTCTCAAGTAGACTGGACAATTTTATGCGTCTCTCCAATTCTGTTGTAGTTGCTCCGGGAGGAGTGGGAACATTATTGGAGTTATTATACACATGGCAGCTTATGCAAGTCAAGCATATTTGTAATGTACCAATTATCCTTCTTGGTGAGATGTGGACTGATTTAATAAATTGGATTAAGAAATGGCCACTTAGAAATGAATTGTTAAATCAAGAAGACGTTGAATTACTTTTCCTAGCTATAAATTCCAAAGAAGCATTTAATATAATCCAAGAAGCTTATGGCGCTTATAGGATGAAAGATGCAAAATTCTGTCTAAATTATAAGAAATACAAAATATAACCAATTTCGTATTCAAACGCAATATGCATAAATAGAATATTATTAATTGTGTGAAAAAAGATGCATATGAGATTTCCAAAATTCATTATGGTATTTATCTTATTGATAATAATATCATCGCCTACTTTTTTTAATTATGCAGAGGCTCAGTGTGAAAGTAAGAATCTGAGTGAAAATATTTACAATCAATCTAGACCAAGGGTTGCAGTGATTGGAGACGTAGTACATGTTGTGTGGGAAGACAACAGTCAAGGATCTAACATTTTATACAAGCGAAGCACTGACGGAGGCAATACTTGGGTTTCCCCTATAGCGATAACAAATAATCCAGCAAACCAACAAAATCCGGATATCACAGCATATGAAGATAATGTATATGTTGTCTGGGAAGACAAACGTAACTTCGGTAGAACTGGAAGCGACATTTACATAAAGCGCAGCAAAGATGGCGGAAACAGTTGGGAATCTGAAGAACAATTAACATTCAATGCAAACCAATGGGATCCTAGTATAGCTGCATACAACGAATATGTGCATCTAGCTTGGCTGGATGAACGAAATATGGCTTCAACAAATTATGACATCTATTACAGACGAAGTGTTGATGCTGGATTAAGTTGGGATTCAGAGCAAAGACTTACCTCAAACCCATCTATCCAATGGAGACAGTCGATAGCAGCCTATGGTGATAATGTCTATGTTGTCTATGAGGATCATAGAGAATGGCATTACCCACCTGGAGGGTCTAAGGGAATCATAGCATACTATGCTAGAAGTATAGATGGTGGAAAGACATGGTTAACGGAGAATAGATTACCAACGGAAGGTGCCTGGCAACAATATCCAGACGTTGCAGCCATTGAAGATCGCGTCTATATTACCTGGTCGGATTTCAGAGCCTTTTTTGATTCATGGATTGATATTTGGCTTATCGCCAGTATAGACAATGGAGAAACATGGTCAAACGATACTAGGATAACAACCGACAGTAAGATACAAAATTATCCAAGGATAGCTGTAGCCGATAAAACAGTCCACTTAGTATGGCAAGATCTGAGAAATGCAGAAAATATGGGAATGGATTTGTACTATACAAGCGGTGATCTTTCCGCTACTAATTGGGAAACACCGATAAAACTAAGCGAATATCAATGGCAATATGATCAAGCTATCGCCGCTTCAAGTGAGCAAGCTCATATTGTATGGACAGATGAGCAGATTTGGGAAACAAATGGAAAAGAAGTGCTCTACTGTTCACGTTAGTCGATATTATGGTTAAGGTGTGAAATGATTCATGGCAACAATGAATAAGAAAAAAATACTTACACTGGCTGTCGTAGTGGTAATAGTGGGAATAGCAGTTTGGTTAGGAACTGGATTAATAACACAAGAGCAAATCACACAACCCCAAACGACTCCAGAAGAAAAGGATATGCAGCCACCTGTCACACAAGAAACGACACCACCTCCTGAAAAAGAAGTAACACGAGGAGATTCTGGGCATTCAGTAGTTACTCCACAAGAAGCATTTACTCTAATTAAGAAAAATAAAAACAATCCCGACTTTATGATTTTAGATGTTCGTACTCCAGAAGAGTTTGCGGAAGGTCATATAGAAAATGCAATCAACATAGATTACTACATGGATGAGCGCACTAATTATACTAAAAAATTCCGCGATGAAATTAGCAAACTTGACAGAGACAAGGCATATCTCGTGTATTGCTTAGCCGATATTCGAAGCAGCGTAACAATGGATATGATGAGACACATAGATTTTCAAGAAGTCTATGACATGTCAGGTGGAATAGTACAATGGAAGGCAGAAGAATTACCAGTTGTGGAATAGAATAATCTCAACGAAGCAAATATCTGAACATCTTCATAATTGATGTAAGGATAATTTTTCTTAAAGAAGAGAACGTACAAGGTTGGGCAGCTTATTGCTTAGGTGCGCCTTTAGTACGTCCTACCCATGAAAGGTTTTCTAAATCTCCAAAATGGTTCTTAAAGATACGATAGTACATCAATTCCTCTTTAGAGTTGAGTATTAATCCATTTGGGAGTTTTCGTTCGCGTTCGAAATTATTATCGCTTATTTGTTTTTCAGCGTATTGTTCTAATGAATCCTCTATGCCAGCTCCTTGCCAGAATTTTGATTTCGTTCTAGCCAATATCCGCTTTGGAAGTTTATCTTCCATGGCTTTGCGGACAATCCATTTCTCAACGCCCTCAGACAATTTATACTTGGCTGGAATATGAAGGGCATAATCCACAACATTTGGATCAAGAAATCCAACATGGGCCAGAGTTCCATGTGCAGATGCGCTACGGTCCACTCTCTGAAGTGCTGTATTATGCAGTCTACCAATAATATCTATTAGTTCATCAGGTATTTTCAGAGGATCTAGTGATTTGAGATAGGCGTAACCAGCAAAGAGTTCGTCACCTCCTTCACCTGACATTACAGCAGGCACATATTTTGCAGCGGCTTCAGCCACAAGATAGTTAGTTATACTTGACCTGACAAGGAGAGCATCAAATGATTCAAGATGATAGATTACTTTTGGGAGTGCGGAAAGCAGATCATCAACGCTTACAATAACTTCATGATGATCAGATTGTAAATATTCAGCCACTTCGCGTGCATGTTCTACATCAGGTGCATCGGGAAAACCTGCAGCAAAAGTATGAAGTTTGCGGACTAAAGGCCGTGCTAGAGCAGCCAATGTACTGGAATCAAGTCCACCTGAAAGCCATGAACCTATTGGATCATGTCCTACAACAAATCCAGATACTGAGATTTCTAAACGTTTATGCAGTTCTTGTGCTATCTTATCAGAATCTTGATCAATAGGCTGCTTCTTTTCTAATTTAAAGTAGTTCTCAATTCTATTTCCAATATGGCGGTGACCGGCAGGTAATTCATGTATATCATTTGTGAAATCTAGAATTGCTTTTACTTCTGAAGCAAAACATAATGTCCCATTCCCGGTGGGGCCATAGTATAATGGTGAAGCTCCTAACTGATCGCGCTCGAGCATTAATTCATTATTCAAGATCTTAGCGTAAGCATAATGGCCATCAGCAACAAAATCAGAAGCTGTTTTGTTTTTTTCCAAATTTTCAATTTGCTCTTTCTGAATTTCTGTAAATACAGCTCCGAGTGTTGCGCCTTCAAAATCTACAACTTTACGAGCAGCCTGTCCTCGGTAAGCAATCTTATCCAGCATTCTATTGACTTCATTGCGCATTCCCGATTCGGCTATTCCAGCAATTCCTCCCATCACAATCTTCCTCTGTATTGGTTCTTCAGATATGTACCTCACTTTTCTATATCTTTTGATTCTAGGGCCAGGCCGTATGGTGAGATAGCGTTTGTTACAATTTGCCTGAGAATAGTTATTATCGCAGCATGTGTCACTGCTGGGATTCCATCGGCACCAGGATCAACATAGCCAGTGTTACCATCTATTAAACCAGCGTCTGCAGCCTCACGTAATGTACGCATCTCCATAGCTTCATCATGAATTGCATCAGAATCCTTATGCATCACAGCTAGACATGCAGCAATACCATATGCCCCCCAATTTGAAACGCTTGAAGTCACAAGAACATCTGTCTCAGTGACAGGAGCCAGACCTGCTTCACATGGGCATGCACATCTTGCTCCAAACGGCACAAATTTTCGCACAGTGTCTTCAATCAAACCCATTCCAACCTCATTTCCGCCGTCACCAATTCCGATCGAGACAATGTCATTCTGTTTAGCTACTTCAACCAATTCATCGGCCTTAGCCATGCATGCAGTTGTGTCCATACCACGGGCATTATGTATTATGCCCTTTTGATTAACTCCACCTTTCTCAATAACTATGACAGCTTTCGGGTCTAACTTGTCAATCAACTTCTTTGATTCTTTCTTTGCCTTAGAGATCTCTTTCGGAAAGCTGAGTATAGACGCTGCATGAAGAGGAGATGGAGATTCCGATGCGGAGATAGCTTGATCAGTAGACAGAACAGCGAATCCTGAAGCACAGACAGTCGCCCGCATAGCCGGTTGTAACTCTTCTTCAATAAGAAAGATTGGCACAGCACCCAAAATGCGATGTATACTTCGACCCAGTAGTGCTGCACCAGGTGGCCCATCTAATTCACCGATAGTAGGTGTAATCCATGGTCGATCTGGCCAACCAGTTGTTATTAGAACAATTGATCTAGGAGTTACATTTCGGGAAAGTACTTCAGACGCTGCATGTACAAGCGCACGACCAGTTTTCTGGCGTGCAGCATTATATAATTCGTGAATCACTCCTCTGCCATTAATATCTAAAGTGATGAGTCGATCGATGTCAGAAGCCACTCTTTTCAATTGTTCACTCAAGATTCAAACCTCAGTATAAAATGAAAGTAAACTGATTGATTTAGATATCCTTAATATATTTAGAAATTTTGAAAAATACAAATTTAGTGTACACATAAGAATTAAAAGAATAATAAAAGACATAATCAGTCAAATAATGTTTTGTGCTGATAATCCCGATGAAACGTAAAAGCCTTCGAATACGTGTTAAAGCCGGAGATACCGATTTTTCAGGAAACATATTCCATCCAAGAATTGTCGAATGGTTCAGTCTCGGAAGAATAGAACTATTGCGATCAAATAGAATCACCTTCATGAATAATGGATATATCAATATAGAAGGTAACCCACAGAAAATATCTTTAGTTGTTGGAGAGATATACGCGCGATTTCATACCCCAATAAGATTTGATGATGAAGTAATTCTCCTGACTAAAGTCTCTGAGATAAGAGAGAAAACTATCAGGTTTGATTTCAAAGTACAACATGCGTCTAACAAAAAAATTCTCGTATCAGGATGGAGTATATCTGTCTGCATAAACAAAAAGAAATGTAAAGCAAGTCCATTACCTAATAAAATGGTAGAGCTCCTAAAAGGAAATAAGAACATTCTCACACATATGTAAAAAAAGAATCTATGTGATCTAAAAATGATTAAGATATTAGGTATTGTAGGAAGTCCTAGAGAAGGTGGAAATACTGAATATATTGTAGCGGAAACTTTGAAAACTATGGAAAAGGACGGTGCTGAAACAGAGCTAGTTAAATTATCAGATAAAGAGATCAAACCATGTGATGCATGTTTATCATGTAGAAAAAAAGGAGATTGTTGGATAGAAGACGATCTCAACTCGATCTTCAACAAGATGGTCAATGCTGATGGTATAATTTTATCCTCGCCAGTATACTTTGGATCCGCGACGCCCCAAATTAAAGCCCTTATCGATAGGGCTGGATATTTATCAATTGCAAAAGGTAGAGTTTTCGAAAACAAGGTTGGAGGAGCCATCGTTGTCGCTAGGAGGGCAGGACATAATTTTACCCTTGCTCAGTTGCTATTTTTCTTCCTGCATCAGGGAATGATTGTTCCAGGATCAACTTACTGGAATATTGCATTCGGAAGAGAAAAAAATGAAGTAATTAATGATGATGAAGGTCTGCAGACGGTGCAAAATTTTGCAGAGAAAATGATCTGGCTAATAAGAAAGATCAAACGGTCAGAATAAATTAGTCTGTAAATGAATTTTTTTAATTCTGCTATCAGTAGTAGGGTGGTCTTGGGTAATTATTAGATCTCAAAGAGTTCCATCGAATCGGTATCAATATGATTACTATGACTGCGAGTGCAACTCCGACAATTCCCCCGAACCAGAGCACAGGGAAGAAGGGCGTTATCGCAAATGCTACTAATATTATCGCTGCTAGGACTATGCCCATAATTCCCCCAGATTTTTTATTCTTCCAAAGTAGGTAGAATGCTGGCAAGGTCAAGACCCCGAGTCCAAGATAAGTTGCACCTAATCCACCAAGAACCAACTGGTTGATTAGTATAATATCTCCAATAATTGGTATTCCACTAAACCAAGGCAAGAATGCACTTGCTACAATTAGTGTGATACCGCCTCCAATGCCAACTATTCCTAAGATGAGTAATATGATGGCGGCTGCTGTTATTGCACCCGCTCGACCGAAAAATCCGTATGGTGGATATGGTGGTCTTGGAGGGCCATATTGTCCTGGATATGGTGCTGAGGGACCCTGTTGTCCTGAATATGTTGGTGCTGGAGGATGGACTTCCCTTCGATATTGTGGCTGATAATATTGAGATTGTGGCTGATAATATTGAGATTGCTGAGTATATGGTTGTGAATATTGTGGCTGGTATTGTGATTGTGAATATTGCGGATATTGGGGTTGATAACCATAGCCGGAACTTGGATATGCTCCTTGGGATCCATATCCGTAGCTTGAAGGATAGCCACCATAGCCTTGTTGGCCATAATTATATTGATTAGAATAGATTCTTTGATCCTCCGTACTGAACTTATTGTTACCTTTGTCTTTTAATGATATCTCAAGTAAACCGTATTTAAATCATCTAGTACAGGACACTCATTTACTTAGTAAGTTGTATTATACTGATTAATTATGCCTGTATAAATTAAAAATTCTGAACTGATTTGATATTTTACAGGTATAGTAGAATGATGCTGAAATTATTTCAATTTGTACTTATTAAATAACATCTCTGTAAACAATCTTGTAATGTTTCTATTTTCATTTGATTAATGTGAAAATAAAATTGATGAAACGTGAGCATATTGGTAACATGTAATGGATGTAGTGTCGAGATATCTGAAAATGCAAAATACTGTCCAAACTGCGGTAAAAACACTGCTAAAACAATTGTTGAAGAATTTGATGTCAAATCAGAAGAACTAATTCAGAAGACTAAAGAAATCCTTCATGAAGGGAATGTCACTAAATTAATTGTCGAGAATGAGGAAGGAAAAACACTTCTTGAAATACCCGCAACAGTCGGCATTGTTGGTGTATTCATTGCGCCTTGGCTTGCTGCATTAGGAGCCATTGCTGCGGTAGCCACTAAATGCAAAATAAAAGTTGAAAGAAAGGCCTAAACAAATTCTCTACATCAATCTAAATATGTTTGAATCATCAGAAGATTTTCTTTCTAGCGTGCGCTTTTTCTGGAACACCGAATCAATTTCTTCACCAATTCTCATTTGATGCTGCCATGAACCCTTCGCTTTTCCCGTTGCGGTTAGTTTTTGGATATAATTCATGTCTTCGCTGGTAATTCTTCCTGGAGGAAATCTCTGAAATGGTGTTCCTGGTAGAGGAATAAACACATGAGAATGGATTGTTCCTCCTTTATCAATTACAAATTTCATTAATTCCCTTGTTCTCGCTCTGTCTTCATCATTTTCTGATGGAAGACCAAAAATAATATCGACATATGGAATTATCCCATATTTTTTTACAATTTCAATGGAATTCATTATATCTTCCACAGTATGTTCTCTATGAATGAATTCCAAAATACGATCACTTCCTGATTGAGCGCCTATCGAGAGAGTTCTATTGGTACAGTATTCGATAACCAGTGAAACAAGGTCATCTGTTACAAATTCGGGTCGTACTTCAGATGGAAAAGTGCCAAAGAATATTTTTTCCATACTTGGGATTTTTCTTATTGATCTCAGCAGATCTTCTATTGCTGTTTCATTAATTTTTTTACCATCAAATGAACCGTATGCAAAGGCATTGGATGAAATGAACCATGTATTCTTCTTTCCTATCTTGGATGCATATTTCAAGTGTTGACAGATGTTAGAAATACTTCTATGACGCATTGAACCACCATGAATTC
>DAOUZW010000044.1 GCA_030671315.1 Candidatus Bathyarchaeota archaeon | reverse complement strand
GACGATCAAATATTCTCCAAAACAATTCGAGATGAAATTGGTTATGGTTTAAAATTTTTGAAATTATCAAAAGATGCGGAAGATAAACTAATCAATAAAGCTGCAGCCACGATGGAACTTCAAGATCATCTTGATAAAAATCCTTTTGATGTAAGTCAAGGTCTGAGACAGAGAGTAGCAATAGCTTCTGTATTGGTCTTTGAGCCTGAAATATTTATAATTGACGAACCAACAACAGGCCAAGACTTTGCAAGATCGAAAATCATAATGGATATGGTAAGAACTCTGCATGGAATTGGTAAAACAATCATAATAGTTACACATGACATGGAACTGATTGCTGAGTATGCTAAACGACTAGTAGTGATGAAAAGCGGAAAGATGCTTCTTGATGGCTCTACCAGGAATGTCTTTTCCCAACCGAAAATGCTACAAGAATCCTCTATAAAACCTCCACAAATTACGAGCTTAGGTCAAGCCCTTTCAAAATATAGTGTTCCTCCGGACATTCTTTCTGTAGAAGAAATGGAGACCATACTCACAATAAAGAAAGTTAGTTAATTTATTGAGAATTCAATCAAAGGAGAAATAATGATTTGTCTTTCGGATTGTTAAGCGAGGATTTTAAGATTTATAAAAATGTTGACAGCCCCATACATCGCCTCGACTCGCGCGTGAAATTCTTTTGGGTACTGGTGGTAGGCATAGTCATGATACTCTTCAAAGATCCAATTTGGATGCTTGCTTTCTCCATCCCTGCATTTTTCTTAGTAAGTCGGATGGCTAAAATGACATGGAATGACTATAAGCCAATCCTCATTCCAATAGTTATGATATGTACTCTTGCTTTCTTAATTAATCAATGGCTATATCCATACGAGCATACAACCTTCTTATTCTATCTAATTCCTGACTTGGGTGTAATTGGACCTGCTATACCTGTCAGCCTTGAATCTCTTCTGCATTCATCAGCAATAGTATTGAGAATTCCACTATTAATGGGACCTGTCAGAGTTTTCATAGGAACAACACCCATGAAAGATTTAGCAAGCGGCTTTACAAAAATGAAATTCCCACCAGAAGTTACAATGTCTATATCAATAGCTATGGGTTATCTCCCCGTACTACTAGCACAACTTCGCTCAGTAATGGAGTCCCAGATGGCACGAGGTTACACATTCGAATCAGGAACAAAAAATCCAGTAAAAGCATTAACACAATTTACACCTCTTATGGTACCACTAGTAATGCGATCCATAATTCGAGCAGAATTTCTCGCTTCAGCTATGGTCTGCAGAGGTTTCGAATATGATCCACAACACAGAACTTACCTAAAAGAAATCAAACTCAGAAGAAATGATAAGATAGCCTTAATCTTATGCTTTTCAGGTCTGGGATTCGCGATATATGCAACTATTATGGGTTGGCCTAGGTGGGAGGTTTTCTCCTTACCACTTATTAAGTCATTATTTGGAATTGCTTAGGTTAATCAAATCGTTGAAAAAAATATCATGATTAAAATTATGGTGATTGAAAATGAGACCTGTACTAGAATTTTTCAGTAGTGATGAAATCTACGAAATTCATCAAACATCCCTTGATATTTTAGAACGTGTAGGAATGAAATTTGAGAGCCTTGAAGCTCAACAGACCCTTAAAAATGTTGGAGTTGAAGTTGATTCAAAAGGTGTCGCAAGATTCCATTCGGATCTTGTTGAAGAATATATCAAGATGGCCCCAAGATCTGTCGTCTTGAGAGGAAGAGATCCAAAGAAAGATGTCTACCTTAGAAATGATCGGGTTGCTTTTGCAGCAGGTACTGGAATGTATGTCATCGATGGGAACAAAGCTAGAAAAGCAACTTACCAAGATTGTTGTAACTGGGCTAAATTAACAGATGCAGTGAAGAATGTTGATTTCACTTGTGAGATTCATTCAACAGATATGCCTTCAGAATTAACTGATCGATATAATTTCAAAGCTATGGCTATGAACACGACCAAACCTTTCGTTGGAAGCGCACTATCAAAAGACGGAGTACTTGACGAGATAGAAATGGCAGCAGCTATCGTTGGTGGAAAAGAGGAACTTAGAAAGAGACCAATATGGTGGGCTGGTTATGCAGCGATAAGTCCTCTAATCTGGAGCGAAAATGCGTGTACGGTCTTTAAAGAAACTGCTCCATACAATATTCCTGCTTTTGTTGAAGGAGAGTCTGTTGTAGGTGGTACATCAGCAGTAACTGTAGCTTCCACTCTTGCCCAGACAAACGCAGAAGCTCTAAGTGGTATAGTATATAATCAAATAATCAAGAAAGGGCGGCCCTGTATACTCAATCTAGGTTTTACTCATCCGATGGACATGAAAACTTGTCTAGCTTTACATGGTAATGTCGTATCTGGAATTGTAGCGGCTGGTGGCAATCAACTGGCAAGATTCTATGGTTTACCTTCAGCCGCATGGATGGCTACAGACTCTAAAGTCTCAGATGCTCAATGTGGATACGAGAAAGCGTTAACAGGAATAATTCCAGCACTAGCACGATCGAGTCTTATCTTTGGTATGGGACAGGCAGAATTCACCTTTGCTGTAGACTTTGAGAAACTAATCATTGATGAAGAGATAGTAAATCAGATGAAAAGAGTAATAGATGGAATAGAAGTCACAGAAGAAACACTTTGTCTAGAAGCAATAGAAAGAGTAGGAATAGGAGGAAACTTCCTGACACCCAAAGCACGTGACACTTTCAAGTTTATTCAAAAAGAGACCACAGAACTCACTGTCGGGGATAGAAACACTAGAGAAAAATGGTTAGAAGCTGGTGGAAAAGACATAGGCCAAAAAGCCAGAGAAAAAGTAAACGAAATTCTTACAACTCATGAGCCTGAACCCTTAGATAAAGATATTATCAAAAAAATGGATGAAATTATAGAAAATGCAAAAAAGAAAGTTGAAGCAAAAAAGTAGAGAAATCTGATGTGAAACAATGATGTCAGTTAACTTTGAAGAACTATCAAAATTAGTAATTGATGGCGACACAGACGCCATAAAATCAGCAGTTAAGAATGCGATTAATGATGGTGCGGATCCTTTAGAGATCGTTGATAAAGGTTTAGCCAAAGGAATCCGAACTGTAGGTGAAAAATATGGTAAAGGAGAGATCTTCCTAACAGAGCTCCTTATGGGCGCAGAGGCTATGAAAGCAGGAATGGAAATCATCAACCCTGAAATTCAAAAACAAAAGAAAGAATTGAAAAAAGTTGGAACCGTGGTTATAGGAACTGTCTCTGGAGACATTCATGACCTAGGAAAAAATATCGTGACAGCACTGTTCTCTGCACATGGATTTGATGTAACAGATCTAGGAGTAGATGTTCCTAATGAAAAATTCATTGATAAGTTAAAGGAGCTTAAACCAGACATCTTAGGATTGTCCGCTTTGATGACATCAACAATAACAAAACAACGGGATATCATTAACACGTTGAAAGAAACTGGTTTACGAGATAAGGTTAAAGTTATGGTTGGTGGTGCTGCCGTGAATGAAGATTTTGTCCGTGAAATTGGAGCCGATGGCTATGCTGAGAATGCAAATGATGCGGTAATTAAAGCAAAAGACTTGCTAAAGTAATCATTGTGCACGCTCTCTTAAGATAATAAACATAATTCTCGTCTCCTTAAGAGGAGTATCCCCACTTAGCTGTCTAACTATTATTGAGACTGTCTCTATGTCTGTTGCTTTAAACCAAAACTCCCCTCTACCATTATTGAGTTGAAGATTAATCTTACTAGACCAAGCTATCCTATTGGTACGCTTTATCCCGACCATGCTTTTACCTTGGGTTAAGAGTGATATCTCAACAAGATCTGCCCTTGTTACGACTGAGCCATTTAAATCAACAACTGCAATGTTCATAGGAACCTCTTGATTGACATGCACTTCATTGGGCATAATTATTATTAGTCTGCCTGGTTTTACTGGTTCCTCTTTAGCCTGTAGCTCTTCCTGTTGTAAACGATCTTCTTCAACGTAATAATAATGTATGGAAATTCCGATAATCACTAGAAGGATTGTAGCTGCTCCTATACCTCTGAAAACATCTATAGTGTCATATGACTTCAATTATTTCACAATTTGCAAAGTCATTTTGACATAAGACTTTCAGTGATTCTTGATATTATTAAATCTCATTAAATTTATCAAATTAGATTAACTATTTCTTTTCCTTGATTATGTATGCAGAGATTTGAGTTAATTTATTTCTTGCTTCAACAATTTTATCTAATGATTTTAGCCCAGCTTCACCCTTACTTGGAAGCACCGTCTCAAGATATTCAACATAATCTAACAGACCATTTTTGAATTGATAGGATCTCGTTTGTATCTCTGAAATAAGCTTAGCATTATTTTCCTTCTGCAGTTTTTCCATAGAATTTAAAGTGGCTATTGCAGAATCATGCAAACTAAAGATCTCTGGAACTACAAATGGGATCCCAGTCAAATCAGACTCAGCAATACAGCTAACAAGACTTTTTTGTAGATCGATCTCATCCTCCAAATTACGAATTATGTCAAGTTTGAATTTCATGTTTTTCTGAAGTTCTATAGCAAATTTGAAGCATTTATCACGATTAGCTTGAATTATTTCTCTTTGTTGAGTCAAAGATTCAATAATACCTTTTATTTTTTCCATTATTTCTGCGAAACTTGCTTGAAGTGGATATTCATTAATTTTTGTCAATCGCGACACCAGAATCAATTGAATATTTTACTTATTTCCTTTTTTTAGTATGAATGACACTTCAATTATATCTAACCTATTTTACTTTTCGTTTTGTCAAAAAGTCTAAATGTTTCAAATATCGTAGGGACTGCAAGATGAAATATGCCCCCCATTGAAAACCTCACAAAAAATCCATCACTAGGATTACCAAACGGGCCTCACGATTTCAATAAAGAAAATGTTGAGAATCTAGTAGAAAAGAAAAGATTTGGAAATTACGCGGTAGGTTACAGTTCTCCAATTGGGGGATTTATACCAAAAATAATTGGAAGATCAGATAAAGACCTTCAAGACAAAATACTAAATGGAATTGATGTGGCGAGAAAAAAGGGATATGACAAATTCTGTTTTAAATATGCAGATTCTTTGAAAGAAGGTTTCGAACGAGAATGTCTTAATTATCATACTTATCAGAGACAATTAGATGACAAGATGCATCCAAGCCAACCTGAAGGTCATGATATAAAGTGTCCAGATGTGATTTGTGCTAAATTCTTTAAGAGTGGAAAAATAAATCGACCATAATGGAATTTGATTGACTTGACGCCTAGAGATAGATTGATGACTGCAATTAATCATGAGGAGCCAGATATAGTTCCAGTTGCTTTTTTGCGTAGTACATATGATGCAACAAGATTGAAGCTTGATGTAAAGGAATACATTCTTGATCCTAAGACCAAACTTAATGCTCAGATAGAGCTACACAAGAGATTTCCTGACTGTGCATTCATTCCAAGTATCTATCCTGATTTTGGAATGATAGTTGAACCTTCAGCTCTGGGAGCTGAAACTAAGTTTTCCAGTAATCAGCCGCCAAAATGCCTTCCTTTCATAGATGAGTTAGATAAGGTAGAAGAACTTGAGGTTCCAGATCCTCGTAAGGATGGATTTATGCCAAAAGTTCTAGAAGCCTATGAATATATGGTTGAAAATGCACCTAAAGAATACAAAGTCGATATACCTTTTGTGTTGGGTCCTCTTGGTTTAGCTACAGAAGTTAGAGGACTGAGTCAAGTCTTTTCGGATATGTTTAGGAATCCTGAATTACTTCACAAACTTCTGGAAGTATGTGTTAGAACACAGATTGAATACATTAAAGCCTTAGAAGAAGTGTCAGGTGGATTAGAGTTCATTTTTATTGGGGATGATATTCCAGGTTTGGTTTCTCAGAAATTTGCTGAGGAATTTGGCTTTAGATATATGAAGAGAATTTTTGATTCTTTTAGTGGAAAGATCAGAGTATACCATAATGATTCGAAAACTATGCATATGTTAGAGCAGATTGGTGATTTGGGTGTGCAACTATTCAACTTCAGTTTTCAAAATGATCTAAAGGAGACAAAAGAGAGAATTGGAGATCGTGTGTGTCTTTGGGGTAATGTGGAACCAATCGGCATTTTCCGTACAGGAACAACTGAACAAATTGAAGAAATATGTAAGAAGAAGATTGAGATTGGAGCCCCAAGTGGAGGCTTTGTCTTATCTACTGGCGCAGCCGTATATGGACCTGATAGAAGTATCGATGCAATAATTAATGCATCCAAAAAATATGGGCGATACCCAATTAATACTTGAAATAATTAACATGAATTGAATAATAATTTTAATTGAATATACCTAATTTACATTGTTCATTAACATGAAATTGTATAGCTCGTGTAAGAGATTGATGGTACATTGTCTGACAAAGAGATGTTAACAGATACTGCAGGCGCAATGGGAGATCTGCTTAAAAGGAAAAAATCAAGTTTTCTATCCCTTGACTCAAAGCTTAGCCACTTCGACAGAGTTCTAAGATCTCAACGGATGTATCGTTCTATGTTAGGTGTTAAGGAGATCGATAAGCCTGCTTACCAGTTTCGTGGAAACTATGTGCGTTATAATCAGAAGTATAACTTGACCATCGGTAGACCAAATTGGGATCCTGCTTTACAAGAGAAGTTCAAGTCTCAAGAGCAAAATATGCGGACTCTTGCTGAGAAGGGTATTCCGGGTTATACACTCATTGATTATGCGCTCGCCGACGGAGCATACACCATCGCAAATACTCTGAGCACCGACATCAACTACCCGAACTCTGGCTTTCTATCGTGGTCCCCATTAAGAAAACCAACTTATGAAAACATCAGACTGAAGAGGTTAGAAGACATTAATGAGGCAAGGATGACACGAATTATCAAGAAAGTGTCTCTCTGGTTTGGAGCCTCAATTGTAAGAGTCGCAATATTGGATAGACGATGGGTCTACTCAAACTGGTACGACAATAGATCCAGCCCCCATAGAAATCCAAGGATAGTCTTCTCAGATGAACAAGACTTCGAGCAATACGAAAGACCAACTCAGCTTGAGGATGGCACACAAATTATACCAAAGGAGATGAAGTATGTTATCTCGCTTGGCTTTGAAATGGACTATGATTCAATGAAAACCGCCCCTACAGCTGTAGCTTTTGCTGGAACGCTCATGTACGGCTACAGAACCGTAATCCAGACAGTAGCTTCACTTGCAGAGTTCATTCGTGGACTTGGATATAACGCGATTCCAAGTTCGAATGAGACCGCTCTCAATGTGCCCATAGCAATTGATTCTGGTATTGGGGAAGATGCAAGACATGGTGGATGTCTAATGACTCCGGAGTATGGTCCACGACTGAGGCTTGCAAAAGTTATCACAGATCTTCCTCTCGTTACTGATAGACCAATAACTTTTGGTGCGCACGAGTTTTGTGAGCTTTGCGGTAAATGTGCGCGACTATGCCCTGCCAACGCCATACCGCATGGTCCAAGAACTTATGGTGATCAGAAGAACGATGTCGGTGCGCCCGACATATCAGAGAGTAAAGGCCCCTTCAGGTGGATAAACAATCAGGAAAGATGTAGGGGAACTTGGTCAGTTGGAGGTACAAATTGTGGTGTCTGCATAAGAGTATGTCCTTGGAACAAACCTAAAGGATTTTTTCACTCAAGTGCAAAATGGCTAGCTGTAAATGGTGGTTCAACGACCAGACGTATATTGGTGA
>DAOUZW010000011.1 GCA_030671315.1 Candidatus Bathyarchaeota archaeon | reverse complement strand
TTAAACAATTGGATGATCAGATTAAAACAGTTCAATCATTGATAGCCAACAACAAGATGCAGTATACTTCTGGAGAAATCAATGAGAATGTTTACTGTAACGCAAATGAATCTATCCAAGGGGCATTAAAACGATTTAACTCTGAGAGAGATGAACTTCTCGGAAAAATAAATGTGTTAATTTCTTCAAGAGATAGTGCAGAGGTACCTGTACAGCAGCCATATGAAGAGAAAGAACTTCCCAATATGGAACCTGTTTCAAGAGATAGTGCAGAGGTACCTGTACAGCAGCCATATGAAGAGAAAGAACTTCCTTCTATAGAACATGTTGAATCGACATCTGTGGCTCCACAGAAGGTTGATGTTAAGCCAACGGAAGTTAATGAAAACTCGAATGGATTAACCAAAGTTCAGAATCCAAGAGATATAGTAGTTGTACGTATGGAGCCCTGATAGAGGTCAGATGTTCCCTTGCCCAAATGGAAAGGTTGGGGTTCAAAAGTCCAGCCTTCCATGAATGATATTGTTCCTGAAATCCGCTATAAATTAAGTAATCAGAAGGAAAAGCTAGAGGATGTAGCGGAGAGACTATACCAGCGTGATAAAGAAATACTGCAAAGATGTGTCGGCGCCCAACTCTGCAGCGACGATGATCGTTCTAAGATTTTTGCTAATGAATGTGCCGAAATAAGAAAAATGTATACTACTGTAAAGGCCGCTCAAATCTCATTAGAAAAAGTAATCATACGATTTGATTCAATATCTCTGTTCGAAGATGCGTTTGTTCAAATTAGGCCAGTAATGGAAATAGTTAGGAGTATGAAGGGAGATATTGAGGGATTAGCACCGGAAGTAGCTAAAGAGCTAGATGGAATAAATTCAGTCCTTGAAGATATTCATTCTGGAACCGGGCAAGTTTCTCCGATTAATTTTGAATTAGATCTTGCAGGTGAAGAGGCTACACGAGTGCTGGAAGAATCGAAGTTAGTTGCACGTCAAAAGGCAAGTGAGCGATTTCCTGAACTCCCAATAGAATCCAAGGGATTAGAACAGACAGATTTAACAGAAATTCTCAAGGATTCTGAAACTGTTTTGCGTGAGAATCGTAATGAGGAATTTATACACTCCAAGTCTGATTCGTTAGTTCTGGAAGAAGTATTATCTTACATCAAGTCAAAAGAAGGCCGATTATCAGTGAAAGATTGTGCGGACTCTCTTTCAATCCATACGAACGATGTCCTCACAGCAATTGACAGTCTAAAAGAACAAGGAAAGCTTGTCATTGAGAGAGAGGCAGAATAGTTTGATTTGTAAATTTTAGGTGAAATGTTTTGTCTGCAATAGAAGAATTAGAACAAATTGCCGTAAAATATGCAACCGAGGCCATCAGGCTTGATAAACAAGGATCCAGAGGACTTGCCATAGTAAAGTATCAAAAATCAATCGAGATTTTATTCAAGTTATGTTCTCTTTATCCAAATTCCTCTCAAAATAATGTGTATATGGAACATGTTGAATCATACAGAAAACGAATCAAAGAACTCCAAAATAAAGTAAATCATCAAGAACCTGTAGAGAGCGCACCATCTGGTAGTGAAGCAAAATTTGAGCAACTTGTTCTAACCGAAAAACCTGATGTCCGATGGGACGATATTGCTAACTTGATTGAAGCAAAAAGAGCAATTGAGGAGGCCATAATATTTCCGGCGAGGAGATCTGACCTCTTTCCTTTGGGATGGCATAGAGGCATACTCTTCTTTGGGCCGCCTGGATGTGGTAAGACTCTATTAGCAGCTGCAATTGCGACAGAGATCAATGCTTCGTTCTTTTGTGTTGATGCACAATCAATAATGTCCAAATGGCTTGGGGAATCTGAAAAGAACGTAGCCCAACTATTTGAAGAGGCGAGACAAATAAGTTCACAAGGAAAACCAGCGATAATATTTATCGACGAAATAGATTCGCTAGTTGGAATCCGCTCTCAGGAAGTTGGTGGTGAGGTAAGAACTAGAAATCAGTTTCTAAAAGAAATGGATGGTGTAGTTGACAAGAAAAAAAGTCTTCAAATATATGTAATTGGAGCAACAAACAAGCCCTGGGCTTTAGACGATCCATTTAGAAGAAGATTCCAAAAGAGAATATTTGTACCCTTACCCGAGGCGGATGCAAGACTTGAAATGTTTAGAATTTTTTCGAGAAAACTTGGGAAATCTCTAGCCATTTCGGAAGATGTGGACTTTGACTCTCTTGCAACTATAACTCAAGGTTATTCCGGTAGTGATATCTTGAATAATTTCCAAGGTGCTCAAGCATTAGTGGTTAGAGAATTTTTCGAAAGCGGAAATCCTGATGATAAACAGGCTAAACCTAGACCAATAACAATGAAAGATTTCAAAGACGTTCTTCGTGTTAGACGTCCCAGCGTAGATCAAAGCTTGATAGTTAACTATCTAAAATGGTCTGAACAATATCAGGCTGCATGAGGAGAAAATATTATAATGAAAACAATCAATTCAAAAGACCTGAAAATCCTTGCGGAGTTAGTTCATAATTCAAAAGCAACATTAACAAACCTAGGCGATAAACTAGGATTACATCCAAATGTGGTCGCATATAGAATAAATAAACTTGAGAATCTTGGAATAATACGTGACTATACAGTAAATCTTGATCTTGAGAAACTTGGTCTTTCTGAACAAGTCTACTTAGGAGCAAGTTTTCCCGCAAATTCTAAACGTGACACAGTAATAAGACAAATTTCTGATCTTCCACAAACAATTACAGTAGTAAGTTCTTTTGGATCTCCAGAAGTCATCTTTCATCTTATTGGTAAAAATAAAGAAGATATTGACAAAGTCATAACAAAACTTCGAGAATACAATGTCAAGATAGATTATGCAGCATCAGTTATCAAAACATATCAAAATGGAAGTATTGGCGGCTTTCTGAAGAATATGGCTGACGGAATAGATCCGGATGTTAGGGGTGAAACTCAGGATGGCTAGTTATGCACTATTATTGAGACTATTTAGTAAACCAGAATATCGTACATTTCTATCTGTTGTAATGATCTCTGTTCTTACGATAATCATGTGGTTCGTAATAGCGAAAGAAATCGGACATTATGTAAGATCCATCATGATGGTGACGATATTTGTGGCAATCTCAGCGTTGGCACTTAACGAAATTGTTGCTAGTTTCACTAATAGAAGAAGAGACATCGCGATATTAATTGCTGTGGGAATATGGAAGCACCTAATTGGAGGAATACTGCTTTTAAAAACAATCGTGTATACATCAATCGGCTGGACACTCGGAATGATTATAGCATATCTCCTGGGATGGCTAGGAGGTATTTCTAACAGCATTCCATCCCAACAAATTGTGTTATTTGCGGCAGTACTCGTTTTAGGACCAACCATTGTGGCTGGAATCTCTTGTATATTTCATATATCTAGATTTAATGTTCCGGAGGTTCTCAGACAATGACTGATGATCGTACAAGAACTGCAGTTTCCGTGAGAAACCTTCACAAAAATTTTGAAAGTGGTTATTCGGAGTCACGTCTATTCAATGGATTAAATTTTGATATTAATGAAGGAGATTTCGTGGCCATTACAGGATCGTCTGGAACAGGAAAAACGACTTTGATGAATCTTATTGCTGGCTTGGATAAACCGACGAAGGGCACAATAAGAGTGCTGGGTAAAGAACTTTCTTTACTTAATGATCGAGAGTTAACTGCACTGAGAGCGGAATCAATTGGTATTCTCTTCCAAACTTTTGGATTACTGACTGATTTGAACGTTAAAGAAAACATCAAGGTTACCCAGATGATCTCTGGAAAGAATGATTCGAGCAGAGAAAGCTATTCAGATGAATTACTAGAATTCTTTGGTCTTAACAATAAAGCTGATTTCAATCCTTCCAGTCTGAGTGTTGGAGAAGCAAAAAAAGTTGGAATAGCAAGAGCCCTTTCGACTGGACCTCAGGTACTTCTTTTGGATGAGCCGACAGGTAACCTCGATCCCCAATCGGTTAATGTTCTTTTACCGATTCTGCGAGGATTAAGACACATCTATGGAAAAACGATCATTATGACTACCAATACACCTCGTGCTGCTAAAATAGCCAATCGTGAGATCCACATTGAAAAACCAAAAATAATCCCAATTATGTGATGTGATAAAAATGTTCAGATATAACCCATCTTGGAGTGAAAGGATTAAGGAAGCAATACGCCCAACTCCCATGAAGCGCAGACTCAATAATGCAATTCATAGGATATCCGTTCAGATGCGACGATTGGATTCTCAGACTAATCGTCTACAATCTCGAGAAAAAAATCTATACACAAAATGTGTTGGAGCAATCCAAACTAAGGATAACACGAAGGCATCAATGTATGCTGATGAATGTGCTGAAATTAGGAAAATGGTTCTTAACACATTAAAGAGCCAAATGGCTCTTGAACGAGTCAGTCTAAAACTTACAAGAGTCAGAGATTTTGGGGAATTAGCGTATAATATGACTTCTGTAGGAGCCATAATGAAACAGATCAAAGATGGCATTCAGAATATAATGCCTGAAATATCTATGGAGCTTGCAAATGTCAACGAGACCTTACAATCTATTTCCCTTGAAGTCGGTGAAGTTACCGAACAGACAATAGATTATGATGTCCCAACGGAAGAATCAGAAAAAATTCTAAAAGAAGCTGCATTAGTAGCTGAACAGAAGATGCAAGAAAGATTCCCAGACATGCCTAAAATTCCTTCTCCAGAACCAGATTCGTCTGTACAAGACTAGGTGAATAAAATGATGACTGAACTTTCTGAGCCAGAATTGAAAGGTTTTCTTGGTAAAAAAATATCGGATACATACGGCCGAAGCTTAGGAACTATCATAGGTGTGACGTTAAATGATTTTGGTGAGATGCAATCCTTAGAACTTGAGAAAGGAAACAATGAATTACAAAGACTGTCAGTCGATCAAATCTCGATGGATAGAGATAAAATAATAGCTGTTTCAAAATGGAAGATACAAATAGAATCACTACTAAAAGAGATGGATTCGGCACAACGAAGATTGGTCGCATTAAGTGACCTTCTTAAACGCAAAGAGATCCCAAAAAATCTCTATGATGAATTAACTCAAAAACATGAAGAAGCGATAAAAAATCTTAAATCAAAGAAGATCGCGGCCATAGAAATAATTCAAAGTAGAGAAAAAGAATTAGATAGACAAATAGAAGATTTGACGAAAATTTTAATTGAATTAAAAGCTGGAAAATGGTCAGAAGAATTTTCTAGTAAAGTCTATGAAGTAGCTTCAAATTCGATAGAACCAAATCTCGAATATGTGGCCAAGGAAAAGAGAGACTTAGCAGATCATATTGCCGAATTAACGAAGTTGTTTTGAAAAAAAAGTTTTATCTCTAGACTAAATTTTCAATTTTCCCATATTCTCAATAATATCCAGCTGAGATTTTGATTTGAGACATGTTTTTATTTCTTTCATCCAAAGTGGGTGTGTAAAATCACCTGTTCCTATTACGGATAGGCATTTCATAATGGCGAATCGTTCAATTTCTTGGAGATTCATATTCTGGCTTGTTGAACCGCTAAACTTAGAATGAATATGCCAGATCTGTAATGACTCTCAATTTCAATCACTTCTAGATTGAGACATCATTCGATTTACCCCAGATTGTCTATACAACTCTAGTTCTTTGTTGAAATATGAGCAAAGCGAGAATTCTTATTTTGGAGTTCCCCAGATACAATGCCAACAAGTTGGTATTAATCAATCGTTTGTTTAAGAATAAAAAAATAAGGATAATAGTGATTTGCAATGAGCGTGAAAGATGTCGGTATCACAGTTTCAAAGGATAAGGATTTCTCTGAATGGTATACTCAAGTGATATTGAAGGCAGAGTTGGCGGATTATTCGGCGGCAAAAGGTTTCATGGTTCTGAGGCCCAACGGCTATGAGATGTGGGAGAAAATTCGTGAATTCATTGATCCGAAGATAAAGAAAACAGGCCATAGAAATGCATACTTTCCATTATTAATTCCTGAAAGCTTGATAAAAAAAGAAGCGGAGCATTTTGCAGGTTTTACTCCAGAAGTTTTTTGGGTTACACATACCGGCGATAATGAAATTGGAGAGCGCTTAGCTACACGACCAACATCAGAGACAATAGCATATCATTCTTATGCAAAATGGATCCAGAGCTGGAGAGACCTTCCTCTCTTGTTGAATTTCTGGAACTCAGTACTTAGAGCTGAAATCACTGGGACAAAGCCATTCATTAGGACAAGTGAATTTCTTTGGCAGGAGGGTCATACGGTTCATGAGAACAAGGAAGATGCAGACAAGGAAGTTTTTATGATTTTGAATCTTTACAGGGAATTGATAGAAGATATTTTAGCTATTCCTGTAATCTTGGGAAAGAAGACTGACCAAGAAAAATTTGTTGGAGCTCTATATACCACTACTTTGGAGGCTATTATGGGGGATGGTAAAGCGCTCCAAATGGGAACTTCACATAATCTTGGTCAGAATTTCTCAATCCCATTCGGTATTAAGTATCTTGGACGTGATGAAAAGGAACATTTTGCCTGGCAGGCCTCTTGGGGAGTCTCTTGGAGATTAATAGGCGCGGTAGTTATGGTTCATGGAGATGACAAAGGATTAGTACTTCCACCAAAAATTGCGCCGATTCAAGTAGTTATAGTACCTATCTTCTTTAGTGATGATGATAAGAAGAACGTCAATAATATGGCGATCGAAGTACAAAAAAAACTTGAAAAAGCAAAAATCGCATGTTTCAATGATTCTAGAGAACAATTTACGCCTGGATGGAAATTCAACGAATGGGAGCTTAAGGGTATACCATTGAGAATAGAGATAGGGCCTAGAGATTTTCGAGAAGGGAAGGTCATTCTTGTAAGAAGAGATACTAGGGAAAAATTATCAATTAAATATGAAGAATTAATCGACAACGTTAACAGCACACTTGAACAAATTCAAAAGAATCTTTTTGATAAAGCTAAAAAATTTCTAAATGAACATACTGAGAAAATACAAAATTATGATCAATTCAAAGATGTTCTTACAAAGAAAGGAGGATTTCTTAAAGCATGTTGGTGTTCCAAACAAGAATGTGAGGATCGAATCAAAAATGAGACAGGTGCGACAATTAGAGCAATACCGTTAGAGGAGGAACCGATCTGGTCAAACTGCGTCTATTGTGGCAATCAATCAAATCAAGTAGCTTATTTCGCCCGAGCATATTGAAAAAATATTGATAAGCACCTAAAAGGAACTATGGTTGGCTAGATTCTCTGTTTTGTGCCACACTGCTCACAGAAATCACTTAAAATCTCTATAGTTGCACCGCAATTCATGCAATATTTTGTTGATTCCTTTTTCTGTTGTGATTTTTTTCTAACAGCAATAACTAGTATCGTGATAATTATCAAAGCAGTTATGATAATGATTCCATAATTATCTGTTAAAACGTTGAGTTGGTTTTCTTCTATAGGTGGAGATGTAGTGTAAGACGTAGAAGTTGTTGGCTTTGGGTCAAGTGTTGGTGTAGAGGTTATAGCAGGTTCTGAGGGCTCAGGCTTTGGAGTGGAGGTTATGGGGGGTTCTGGTTGAGATGTCTCAGTTTCTGCTATCAGGCTAATTTCATCCCAAAAGGCGTCAGGCGTTTGGAGATGTGAAACAGTAGTTAGTTCAAAGCTTATCGCGAGTTCTTTCAGGATTATGTTTTGAGGATTTCCATGTTTAGAGAAGAAATCATTACTTACGTTTCGTTTAATGAAAGTCCATTGATGAATTTTGCTTTCTGGTTGTGGAGTCTGTGGGTCGGGCATTGGAGTCATATCTTCCATAGGTTCAAGTAGAAAGAAAATTGTGTTGTCGGAAGTGTTGTATAAAAATTCGCCCACAGCGGGAGGTGCCCATGCGACATAATAAGATAGATTGATTGAGCGACCATCATCTAATTTCATATGAATTATGGTTCTAATATTCGTATGGTCGTTTCGACCTGCAACTGCAGGTAGAACCCAGAAGCTAAGAATCATATCAAGATCTTTGATGTTGGTCTGGACTATTTGGGTGGCTCCACCACCTCTCTTTAGTGTATAGGCACTTTGAGGAATTGGGTCTGCCCAAGTTCTTACGCTCTTAGATCCTGAATGCTTTGTACCTGCTGTAATTGCTATGTTTCCATGTGTTTCATGATAAACATATGGTTCCCATTCATTCAAATTGGATTCGAAATCCCCATTTACTATCAACTCTGTTTTTGAAGAAGCGGATACTAAATATGGTTCATAAACTGCTGTTAGTATTAGCAATATGAGAACAAATTTGAATAATTTCATGTCTGCACTTCGATTTTTTTATGTAATTTTGAAATTATTGTGTTGGTTAATAAAGGGAACGAAGCTAAATGTTTATACAAGAATCTTACGCAATATTCATATTCTCTAAACTCTAACTTATTTGACTATTAGAGGTAAAATGATATGTCGTACTATATGAGTCCGAGACCATCAATGATGTCATCCTATCTTCCTTCTCCAGAACAGTATCTAGTTCCATATGCGGTTCAGCCGCCTCCAGTACCCTACGTTGTACCTCAGCCCCCAGAAGTCTATTATCAGCCACCGCCCCAACAAATGGTTATTCCTCAACCACCTCAAATAGCGTTTTATCAACCCCCTCCAGTACAATATTTTATTCAACCTCCTCCACAGCCCGCAGCATATCTTCCTCCGCCACAAGAATATTATGTTCCGACACCGCCTTTGACTTACTTTACTCAGTCTCCGCCTCTCCTAGTAGCCTAGTACTAATCTGATCCCGATTTTTTTGCTATTTGATAGCGGAGCAAATGTTCAATGTGACTTGATTTTAGAGCGCACGGTGTGCTCAAATCTCTCTGTTCGAGAAATTAGCGTAGTAATATTTTTCATAGTTAACTGGTTTTTCTTTATTTGTTGGATTAAATAGAAAATGTAAATTGCTCTAACAAATTAGGAATGAAAAAATTTGTAATGTAAGAGCTCTTTCTAATATTATGTAATCTAATACTTGTAAGGTGTAATTTGTTTGAAAGGCGTATCAGCGGTATTGGCTACAAAGAATAACGAAAAGACTATCGATCAAGCATTACATAGTGTTATTGTCAACGGTTGTGAAGAAATAATACTCGTTGATGGAAATTCAACCGATAGAACTGTGGATAAAGCATCAAAATATCCTAACGTAAGGATCATTAGAGATATTCGCGGTATAGGTAAAGGTAAAGATATTGGTTGGAGATCTGCAAAAAATGAATTGGTATTATTCCTAGATGCTGACGCTTACATCGATGAGAATACGGTCCACAAACTGGCATTATTTCTTGGGAATAGTGATGTTGCTGGAGTATCCTGTCGCGTGAGTTGTGCAAATAAAAACAGATTACTTCCACGTCTCAAGGATTTTTATTTTCAACAAATTTATGATAAGCAATTTCAAGGATCTCATATTATTGAATCTGATGCAGACCCAACGATTTGTGGATTGTTTAAAAAATCTTTACTGGAATCAATAGAGGGTTTCGATGTGAGTTACCCTTATGCGGAAGATCTTAAACTTTTGCAAAAATTTCAAAAAAGAAAATTAAGAGTGCTCATGACTTATGATCCTGTAGTGTATCATTATCATAGGGAAACCTCAAGCGGAGTCTACGTTCAACATTATTGTCATGGATATGGAAGGGGATTACTGGATTATGAGTTAGGCCGTGAAACAGATAAGTCAATGTCCCTAAACAATATAGTGGAATATGTGAAACGAATAACTAGACAAGCAACTAAAGATCTATTTGCATTCATCTTTTATCCAGCTTATCTTGTCTTTATAGAATTCGCTTTCAGACTTGGTTACAGTCGTGGACTACGGCCGATCGAAAACAATCAATTAGGTTCTACTTAATGAAAATATTATACTTGATACAAAGATTTCTGCCATATATTGGAGGAGCAGAAAATCATCTCCATCAAATTGCAAGAAGGTTACCCTCTAATTATGAAACATCAGTAATTACCTTTGGCCCTCGAAGTCAGAAGTATCAGGTTGGCAAAATCCCAGTCAGATCCTATCGAGGTTTTCGAATTCATTGGGGAACTGGATTTACAACAATAAGTCATGGAATGCTCAAAGACCTACTTAGAATGAAGCCGGACATAATTCATGCACATACCTATGGATTTGCACACACAGACCTTGCATCATTTATCGGCAAGATGAAGAATATCCCGTTAGTTGTAACCACTCATTATGATCGAAGTAAAGCAGATGAAGTAAGTAAACTTGTGCTGCGAGAATTATATGATAATATAATTGGTCGTATGACTCTAAGTCTAGCAAATAAAATATTAGCAGTGACTAATTATGAAAAAAAATTTCTCGTGTCAAAATTTTCTCTCAATAATGAAAAAATATCTGTAATTCCAAATGGTGTTGAAGTCGATAAATTCAGAAATCTTCCTGATCCCCAATCTATAATTTTACGATATGGCCTAAAGAAAAGTAGAGTAGCATTATTCGTAGGACGTATAGAGAAAAAGAAAGGAATACAATATTTACTGCGAGCTGCTCCTAAAGTAGCGTCAGAATTTCCCAATTTTAAAATTCTTCTTGTAGGCCCAGATTGGGGATACCAGAATGAGCTTAAAAAAATCGTGAAAAAGATTAAAATTGAAAATATAGTTACCTTTGCGGGGC
Organism: Candidatus Bathyarchaeota archaeon; assembly: GCA_030671315.1. GTDB lineage: Archaea > Thermoproteota > Bathyarchaeia > 40CM-2-53-6 > RBG-13-38-9 > RBG-13-38-9. The sequence continues at coordinate 4,242 of DAOUZW010000011.1, read as the reverse complement.
AACTTAACGAACTTGATCTGCTTAAAGCATATAATCTGAGTGAATTTTCGATTTTACCATCACTTGGAGAGGCGACAGGACTTACAATTCTCGAGTCAATGGCTGCGGGTAGACCAATAGTGGCTTCAAGACTTCCAACAATCTCTGAATTTGTAATACACGAAAAAGATGGAATATTATTTGAACCTGGAAATCATGAAGAATTGGCGAATTCGATAATATCTCTAATGTCTAACCAGAAACTTCGAGAAAAATTGATTCAAAATGGAACAATTATCTCTGAACAGAGAGATTGGTCTAAAATAGTAAAAATGATTACTGATATCTATCAGACAATGAACCATTAAATTAATTGGTAGGATAGCACACGCAATTTTTAAGGAAATAATAAACGATGCCATGTTTTCAGTTATAAACTCACTTGGTTTGAAACAAGAACATGTTATTTTAGAATATTTTGTATGGTAACTCGAAAAATTATTATCTTACACATAGATTGGGCATAAACAGATAATGATGGATCAAATCATTAAGGAAATTTTAAAGGCGGAAGAAAAGGCGAATGAGGGGATATCAGAGGCTTCTATAAAAGCGGACCAAATGAAAGATGCAATCGAAGTTCCACAAGATGAACTATTCGATAAAAAAATAACAAATTGCAAGGAAGAAGCAAAAAAAATTCGTGAATCAGCCAAACAAACCGCTTCAGAGGAATCAAAGAAGATCATGGAAGAATGTGAGAATGAACTGACCGCATTGGAATCTAAAGCGAGGAAACATATGCGCAAGGGTGTAGAAAAAATTGTAGAAGAGATATTTCATGGTGATGTAACAACTTGAGTGATTCGCCTGCAAACAAACTAGTCTCAAAAATATTGAAAGACTCTGATGAACAAACAAAGATAATTATCGATGAAGCCAAATTTTCATCCGCAGGTTTACGTGAAGAAAGAATAAAAGAGATCAAGGAAAAAGCAGAAACAAATTGTGAAAAAGTATTAAAAACTGCTAAATTAGAAGCAGACAATATTATTCGTCGTGAGACTGTGAATGTTAAAATTAAAACGCGTTGGAAAATTCTTTCACAAAAAAGAAATTTTATAGATGAAGCATTTAAGAAAGCTGAACAACAATTTGAATCGAATACAAAACAAGAAACATATGGAAAAATGCTTAATTCTCTTATAACCGAAGCGGCTAAGGCCGCTGGAGGAGGTAACTTAGAAATTTTTCTAAATGAGAGTGATGCAAAAAGAAAGCTTCCGATTAAAGAACTATCAAAAACAGTTAGTTCAGAATTAGGTACTGATGTAAATATCATGATATCGAAAAAGAAGATTGATGTCGTTGGTGGTGTACTTATTCAAACTGCTGATGGAAAAACAAAAATTGACAATACTCTAGAGGCAATACTCGAAAGGTCAAGAAAAGATCTAGAGCCAAAAATAAGTGAAATCCTTTTCAAAGATCCTGCCAAGAAGTAGGATCCATTCTTGCTGTATCTAACTGTCATAAAGACTTAGTTAATCTTTTTAAGATGATGTTTTTTTGCTTGCTGATATGCTGGTTAAAGGAGTAGTACAAGGAGTTGGTTTCAGGCCTTTTGTTTATAGACTTGCTATGGAGAAAGGACTATCAGGATTTGTACAGAATAGAGGCGATGCAGGAGTAAAAATAGTAGTCGAGGGTGAAGCTTTACAAATAGATAGCTTCATCAATGAACTTAGAGCCAAGAAACCTCCCTTATCGGAAATAGATGACGTTATTATTGATTATAAAAAGGAAAATTTAGGATATTCAACTTTTAAGATTGAGACTAGTTTTACAGGTGGAGAAGAAAGAGGATCAATAATTCCGCCTGACATATCTATCTGTGATAAGTGCATCAAGGAATTAGGAAATAAAGAAGATAGAAGATATCATTATTTTTTTATTACTTGCACTGATTGTGGCCCAAGATATACGTTAATCAATAGACTTCCTTACGATAGAAGCAATACCAGTATGAATTATTTTAAAATGTGTACTGAATGTAGTAGGGAATATGGATCAAAGAATGATCGTCGATTTCATGCACAAACAAACGCTTGTTCGAAATGTGGACCCCAATTAAAATTGACTGATAATAAAGGCGAATCATTAGAAATCATCGATGAAATCAAGAAAGTTGGACAATTATTAGATGAAGGGAATATACTCGCAATTAAAGGAAATGGTGGATTTCATTTAATATGCTCCGCCATCAACTCCAAACCATTATCAAGACTGAGAAAAGCGAAACATCGAAGAGCAAAACCTTTCGCTGTTATGGCGCGAAATATTGGAACAATAAGACAATTTGCATATGTTAATGAAATAGAAACGGGCTTTCTTGAATCTTCTGCAAAGCCCATTGTTCTTTTGGAAAAAAACGATAAACAATTTCTATCAAATCTAATCTCTCCTGGTCTCCATACCATTGGAATTATGCTTCCATATTCTGGTTTGCACGAGATTATATTTAATGTGACGAAAGAATCTGCTTTGGTAATGACGAGCGCAAATCCACCAAATGAGCCGATAGTGATAGATAACGATAAGGCAATACGAAAGCTAGGGAATGTAGTGGACTACTTTCTCTTACATAATAGAAATATTGAACAGAGATGTGATGATTCTGTTATTCGAGTAGTCAATCAAAAAAAAGTTTTCTTAAGAAGGTCAAGAGGTTACGCACCTGTACCGTTGAATTTGAAACTTCCGACTTCGATTGATGTTTTAGCTCTAGGTGCAGAGTTGAATGTCGCCTGCTGTGTTATAGGAAATAATCGTGCATACCTATCCCAACACATCGGTGATATTGATGCTCCTGAGACTCTAGATTTCCTAGAAAATGTTGCTAAGCATTTGCTAAACCTAACACATGCTAAAGCAGAAGTGATTGCATGTGATCTACATCCCGGATTTAATACGACTCTCTTAACTAAGAGACTAAGTGAGAAATGGGACATACCAATGGTGCAAATCCAACATCATCATGCACATCTGAGCAAATTAATGGCAGAATACGGAATAAGTGAAGCAATAGGGATAGTGTGTGATGGATATGGCTATGGATCTGATGGTGGTGCTTGGGGTGGGGAAGTGTTGAAATCTAATTTACAGGAATTTAAGAGATTAGGTCATTTGCAGGATCAACCAATGCCGGGGGGTGATCTCGCTACAAAATATCCACTCAGAATGGTTGCGGGGATCCTTAATCGCGAAATCGATATCATAAATTTTCTCAATGAAAGAGTAAGGTATCTTCCTTATGGAAATAGAGAGATTGAAATAATTTCAAAACAGATTCTGTTAGGTAACACGCCTATGACGAGCAGTTGTGGTAGAGTTCTAGATGCAGTTTCATCTATGCTGGGTATATGTTCTGAACGAACCTATGAAGGGGAACCTGCGATGAAACTTGAAGCAATAGCGTCACAGGGGCAAGATTGTCTTAAACTTGAACCGGAGATAAAAAATCGAATTATTGACACGACTTATCTGTTAAAAAAAATTCATGAAACACAAACAAGAAATGATGTGCAAGTATCAGATTTAGCTCTATCCGCTCAATCGTACCTTGCTAGATCACTGGCTGAATTGGCGGTTGAATGTGCAATTAGTGAGGGAATAGAGGCTGTTGGATTTACTGGAGGGGTAGCTTGCAACTCATATATTACTAATGTGATAAGACAGAAAGTTGAAAAAAATGGATTGAATTTTCTATCACATGATAGAGTGCCACCTGGAGATGGTGGAGTCTCATTAGGTCAAGCGATTGCTGCAACAAACATTATCTAAGTTCTGGAAGTATCCCTTTAGAAAATACAAAGAGTTTTTCGGAACCGTTTATATGAAGGCCTATCGAATAATACTTTCGTTTTATAGAATGAACGCGAATCTCTAGTTTGGATAAACGCAGCAATTTAATTGCTTAAAAGAGTTTGAAATAATTAGCTATTAATCTGAGAGTATAAGAGAAAATGTGTCTTGCGATACCTGGAAAAATAATGGAGATCGATGGTGATCTAGCAAAAGTCGATTTCGGAGATGGAACGGCCAGAGAAGTAAATTCTTCCTTAGTTGATGTAAAAGTCGGACAATACGTAATTGTGCATGCTGGATTTGCGATTGAGATTCTTGATGAAAACGCTGCCAAAGAGACGCTGAAACTCTGGGATGAGATATTGGAAAGGTAATAAACCAGATTCTCTGAGAAAA
>DAOUZW010000052.1 GCA_030671315.1 Candidatus Bathyarchaeota archaeon | reverse complement strand
TAAAAAATAATTAATCATTGTATTGTCTTTAAAAAAATTCATAATTGTGCACAAAAGATGACTAGATGGATCGGAAAATCAAAAGATACTTGGACAGAGGGTTGATCGAAACATAAAAAGAAAAAGAGTAGGAAAACATCTAGATAATGATTGCAATTCAGATACATGAATACGACACCTAGACTATGAGTAGTCATTATACTCCTTTTTGTTATGATTATGGCATTTGCTGCGAATTCTCTATCTTTTACTAGCGCGTGTTAATTTTCTATTAACCGGTCTATTATCTCTTGCGCCAACAATCAAGTAATAATCAAGGAAATTATGGAGAAATATTGTTGAATAGATCTAAGTAATCTATCAATAGTCTAGTTATCAAGAAATTATCGATAACTTTTTTCTTACTTTTCTCTCCAAATCTCTTTGATAAATCAGCATCTTGTAATAATTGTAGAATACGATCTGCAAATCCTTTATCATCAAATGGATCTAATAGAAAACCATTCTCCCCATCTTTGATTTGAAGTGGAATTCCTCCTACGTCTGAACCAACTACAGGTTTTTCTTTCCAGAGTGCTTCAGTTACCGTAAGCCCAAATCCTTCTTTGATTGATTTTTGTATTATGACGTTTGAAATTCTCTGTAAAATATTGACTAGAATATTGTTTTCACTTGTTATTAGAATTACATCTTTTTTGTCGATTAATTCTTGAGCTTTTTTTCGTATTTTTTCAAGAATTATTGTTCCTTCTGGGTCATCTATGGCCATGCTACCGCAGAGAATTAATCTGCAGTCAATTTCTTTTTTAACAAGTTTGAATACCTCGATTACTCCCTCAGGGTCTTTCCATTTATCGAATCTTGATATTTGAGTAATTATTGGTTTATCAGTTGGTATATCGGATTTTTTCAAATATTTTGAAATTACCTCTTGAGGTAGTTCTTTATTTTTTGGTGTTAAAGGATCTATCGCGGGAGGAATTATTTTATAATCAATAGGAATTTCTTTATTCAAATATTTCTCGCTAGAAACTATCATGAGATCATATCTAAGAATGAAATCTTTGAGAAAATCAACCAGTTCTTTATTAGGATTTGAAAAGTCTACGTGACATCTCCAAATCCAGGGTTGTCTCTTCTTTTCTAGCCTTATTAGTGGAAGAGGTTGATTATCATGAATTACCACAAAATCTTCATCAATACGACAATAACTTGAGAAATCTTCATTATTTTGAATATATATTTGCTTTTTGAGATCTGTAAAGTTTATTGGGTCTCCTTGCAGAGCATTGTGAAATTTTTTCGTTATGGTAAAAAAGTCGGGGGTACCTCGTAGAATTCGCCAATCCGCTTCAAGTCCTACATCATTCATTAGTGGTAATAAAGATGTGAGGATCTCTGCTACTCCGCCACCATATTGAGTTGAATTGGCATGCAGAATAGATTTACCATAAAGTCTACTTGCCTTTTTATGTATAGAATAAATAATATCGTCGCCTACAATTTTCCTGTAATCTTCTATAGTATGCATATTCGTCTCGTCTCGTACTGTGTCAATAAATTCTATAATTTAAATGATTAATATTGTGCATTAGTATTTTTTTGTTAATACTCCATGTTTTATCTAAAAGGTTGATGCTCTAAAATCTAGTATGTTAAATCTGGCGATATCTATATTTTCTATTGAATGCAATTTTTATGTCGATTTAAATTTCTTTTTTATGTTATTGATTTTTTCACCTAGAATTGCAATGGAGTCTATCTCACCTAATCCTTTATCGTAACAACGTCTAATATGATAGATTCTGTGAGGATCAAATCCCATTATGCGAGACGCTGTTGCATCTGTCGACACAGGATCTATCCCAGACAACACAAGATTCATCGGGAGAGCGGTTCCACTTACTGGACCATTACCTTCCATGGCTACAAATCCATCGATAACTACGGCTGTTGGTCTAAGTACTCTGTTAATGTCCACAATCACTTTTGAAATTCCTTTACTGTGGAATTTATTTTTGTTTTTATCTGGTAACAATCCGAACATATTCTTTAAACCAAGTGTTACTGTTGTATCCATGTGTGTTTTCATCTTAGCGGCACTGATTATATGACTTTCAAGAACTATTCGAGGAATAGTTATTTGTTTTATCGATTCGTAGTCAGGTATCTTGATTGTTATCTGATCTTTGATTTTACTTAGGTTGTTGAATTGAATTCCATATTTATCGCACAAATCTAGAATGCCTGTAGCTTTTGCTGCATGGTCGGCTTGTGTTAATGTTGCATCAGATTCCCCTATAGAAATTTCTTTGTTGACTTTTGATATTTCTTGGATTAGTGCCTCAACAATTATTGGATCCGTAGTGGCTCCTGTTTCCCAAGTCTTTGTTGTAATGAAGTTTACCTTGATTAGAATAGGTTTCTTTAAAATTCTATCGTTGATATGAATTGCTTTGATCGCCTTTTTTACTATTTCTAGAGATCGTGGACCTTTGAATATTGCGACTTGCGATGCTGCGTTCAAATATTTTTCCAGCGCTTTTTTCAGGTTATCTTTGTAAATCCTAGATTGTTAGGCTTAGCTCCTTATCCAATATGTTAAGCAGTGCATTTTCTCGAGTTTTTCCTGAGAGATATTCTAGACGTCTAATGTTTAGTGGGTCAATTTTTTCTCTGATCAGTTGAAGTTCCAATTCTGTTGGAGGCGATGTTTGTTGAGTTTTTTCTGCAGTTAAAATTTCGAAACTGGTATTTTCTTTTATATTTTCAATTTTTATTCCAGGATGAATACTTGAAAGTCTCATTCTTCTGCTTTCATGTTCTATTTCGAAAACTCCAAGTTCAGATATTATATGTATGTCTCTTCTTTGATCAAATTCACCCTTTGTTCTAAATCCTAATCCTCCAATATGGTCCACATTCTCAACGAAAACTCTTTTCTCATGTCGTGGGCAGTAGTAAAATGTTCTCGGATATAATGCTGCTACATCAGAGATTCCAAATCCACCGGGAAGCCTAAGCTTAGAAATGTCTGATCCTATCCAAGAATTATTTGTATTTCCAAACATGTCGATCTGAGCGGGTCTAAAGAACTCAACTATTGATTCAAGTCTCTTGAAAATGACTTCATATACTTCTGTCTGAGTTCCAATATGCACCGCCCTCCTCATGGCTTCAAACTCATTAAAAAGGAGTGATATCTGGGGTGGGGCCTTTGCATAGGTAAGTATGTTTCCAGCCAATTGCATTATAGTTGTTTGAGGTGCATGAGTGGCCTTAGCTAGATAATATGATATGATTGCCATTGGAGTTGTAAGCCCTTGAATTGCAATGTCTCCATTTCTTATTTCTCGAGACATGCAGGTTATCATTATCTCGTCAGAAGTAAAATTCCTCAATTTCATCACCTAAGGTTCTCGTACCGTCACTCTCTTTACGTCATCTTTAACCAGATTGAGGTAACCTTCGAAAGAATCTAAATCTGTTATGTGCTGCTTTATGTAATTCTCAGTCTTCCCTTTTTTTGATGATTCCATATAATGGAGCAAGTGCCAAAGATCATATGTATAATGAGGAAAGCAACTTGTTGGATGGGCTCCAAATGGAGATTCAACTACGGTGTCAACGAAGGTCGAAGGTAGATTAGTACTTGAAGGTACACTCATGAAATCTTCAGTTGGAAGTATCTTTTCGGTTGTTACAATAACTCTTCTAGAAGATTTGGCTAATAATAAGTCAATAGCATTTATTCCGTTAATTTGACAGTTACCATATTCGTCACATCTTTGAACATGTATTATAGCTACATCTGGACATATTCGCGGATATGCTACAAGCAAATCATCAGTGATTGGGCTTCTGAATGTTTTATAATTTAGACTTTTGAGGATGTCTGTCCCAATCAATAGTTTGCTAGGTATGAACTCCGCCTCAATAAGGTTAGCCTCCAAACCGGCCATAATAGAGTATTCGGTATGTTCGTTAAATTCAATAACCCTACCCTCGACGGCTTTTCTAAAGTTTGGGGCAAATCCTAAAATTTCTAATCCTACATAAGCTGCATCTATCCTATCTATTGATCCTGCTGCAATTAGCAGATCTACATCGATACTGCCTCCAAGAGTTAGAAGATGTAATTCCTTTTTTCCTGATCTAATAAGCTCATGAATGAAACTCATGGGTTTTCTATGAATTGTTAATCCTCCGATGGCAACAGTCTCTCCATTTTGTATAGTTTGACAAGCCTCGTTTATTTTTACAACTTTGTTTTGCATGCAATATCACTCAATTCAAACAATCGTTATGGTGGTTTAAACCATCCAATCAAGGTTTGTTGTTTGAGTTTCTAAGATGACTAAGCAATTTATATTATGTTCTGAGAATAAAAACTAGGAAGTTACTAACAATTAATCATCAGAGATGGAATAAAATGGTGAAGAAAAAAGTGAAAAAAAATGTACAAGCGAAAAAATCGAGAGCTACAAAAAATGTAAAGGCAGCTAAAAAATCTAAACGAAAAACTCCAAAACAAACTAAACCGATTATTTGGGATGTATTATCCGAACAAGTTAAGAATCTGGAATTAGGTCTCCAACAAGCGATTAAGCAGATTGATGTAAAAACAAGTGAGTTTCTAGATCGAGTTGAATTTGAATCGAGGGTAGGTGAGCTACAATCAAGAATTCTTGAATCGATCCCAAAAATGGAGGCTGAGCTAAAAAGCTATGAAACTAAGTTATCAAGAGCTATCCAAAAACCAGAACTTGAGAGTCAGATTACCGAAATGGAGAAGCAAATAAAAGGTCTTACAACTGAGATTGAAGCTCTTAAAGGAAAGATTAAGGATTTAGAGGTTCCAAAAGATGAGAGTCTTTAACATATTTTATGTGTGGAGCTCTATGAAATAGTCTCAGAATAAATTTGATATCTACTATACATATGATGCGATCGGATTTTTCAAAAAACTACGTCAATAATTATCCTATGATTTTCCCACACTTGGGACAGTAACGCCAATTTGGGAAAATATTGGAGCCACAATATATGCAGAAACTTTCCTTTTTTTTCTTAAATGGTGAAATTTCCTGAGCAGTTCCAATTTGTCTTTTTACTCTATGATAAAGAAAGATGATGAAGATGATGGCCAAGGCGAGACTGATTAATCCAAGTTCTATTGAAATTATTAAATTATAAATTGTATGCAAAAATATTGGGATAATGAGAGCAAATGTAATCATCCTCCATCGATAAACGAATTTTGACCTGCCAAGATAGTGACCCATAGTTGCTCCGAAGAAAGCGTGTCCAGGAACGCTCAAAGAAGCTCGTAATAAAGCAACAAGCCATCCTCCACTTAAAACATAAATTATATTCTCGATAGTCGCAAATCCAAGCGAAGCAGCTACGGCATAGACAATGCCGTCCATAGGTTCATTGAATTCTTTTGATCTATATGCTGGGAGAGTAGCCAAGAATTTACATGATTCTTCAACAATTGCCACTACGATAAGATAATGAAGAACAAGACCTATTATGTCAGATAAAGGCTCCTCTGGTTCAGCCAGAAAATTGGAGAGGTACAGTTCAATAAGTACTGCGGGAATTATTGAAAGTGCACCAAAAATGAATGTTGCAAGTAACAGTCTGAAAGGTTCTTTTTCAAAGCGGTCCTTCTTAATTATTAATAACAGAATAAATACGCTAGGTATGACTGCCGCAACGAAAAGTTCAGTTATGTCCATTTAGTACAAAGCACCTAGACGACTTTCTTGTAATTTTCCATTTGTGCTCTTAAAATTGTTCTTTGATGATATATGAATGAACGAATTTTATCATTCAAGTAAATCACATATCAAAATGCTTAACTAAAGTTAAAGTGATGATGAATCGAGAGAAACTATTAGATTTCTTATTTAGGGTTCATGGATATGTGGTGATAGTACTCTGACCGATTTAATTATTTTAGGTTCTGGTCCTGCAGGATTAACGGCTGCGATATATGCAGTTAGAGGAGGGCTAAAGACGACAGTTGTCGAAGGTCCAAACCCAGGTGGACAGTTAATTTGGACGACGGAAGTAGAGAACTATCCAGGATTTCCAGAGCCTATAATGGGTCCAGAACTTATGAATCTCTTTAGAAAACAAGTTGAACGTTTAGGAGCAGAATTCATATCTGGTGAGGCGACAAATGTTGACTTCTCGAAGAGGCCGTTAAAGATCATTGTAGATAACACTGGTTATGAGACAGATGCAGTAATTGTTGCGACTGGTGCCTCAGCGAGATGGCTTGGGCTCGAATCAGAACAAAGGCTTAGAGGAAAAGGGATCTCATATTGTGCTACATGTGATGGGTACTTCTTTAAAAATAAAGATGTGATCGTGGTTGGAGGCGGTGACACTGCGATCGAAGATGCGATATTTCTATCAAATATGGCAAGAAGTGTTACAGTGGTTCATAGGAGAGATGAGTTGAGAGCGATTAAGGTCATACAGGAAAGAGTATTCAAGATAAAAAAGATCAAATTTCTTTGGAGTCATGTGGTTAAAGAAATATTTGGAGAAAAAAAAGTTGAAGGTGTTAGATTGTTGAATTTGAAAAATGAAGAAACTCAAGAATATGGATGTGATGGAGTATTCATAGCCATCGGATACATACCTAATACTCAAATTTTTAGAGGTCAACTCGAACTGAATGAAGCTGGATATATCAAGGTTCAAAACAAAACAGAGACTAATAAAGAGGGAGTATTTGTGGCTGGTGATGTAGCTGATTGGATTTATCGTCAAGCAGTCACTTCAGCTGGATCTGGATGTCAAGCGGCTATCGATGCGATAAAATATCTTGAATATTTGAAAAGTAAGTAGAATGTAATAGAATTTTACACAAGAATTTTCATTCGATGTTTCGATTTTTTTAGTGTGCGCTTATTAGATCTTTGGATCTCGTGTATCATGCTTTTTTTCAGTATAGGCCCATTTAAGAGCTATCGGTGTGATGATGGTAGTGAATATCACCATCGCCACAACTACTGCATAGATATTTTGGGTTAGGATACCTGAGGTCACACCTATACCGGCGATTATCAATCCGACTTCTCCTCTGGAGATCATTCCTATACCTACTCTGAAGCCTTTTTTTGTGTTTCTGAGCGCAATCATTGCGGGAAGGCCGCATCCTAGAAGTTTGCTTATGACGGCTATTACTATCAAAGTCAGTATCAACAATAGGCTTTCGAAACTCAAGGCTTTGATATTGAATTGGGCTCCGATGTAAGCGAAGAATATTGGTGAGAATAGCATGCTTAGTTTTTCTATGTAGTCTCTAACTCTTGCTAGCATGCGGGA
>DAOUZW010000182.1 GCA_030671315.1 Candidatus Bathyarchaeota archaeon | reverse complement strand
CATCATAATTATCCCAGAGAGCACAAGGGGAGACCACACCATAACCGTTGAGGATGACTCTGGTATTTATGCTGAGGCTGAATTCACCGTAGAATCGGAAATAACAATCAATCCGCCCTCAGGGGTGGGAAGTGATGAGGTAGCGGTTAGCGGCACCGGGTTTAGAGCTAGCAGGTCAATAAGTGTCACCTTTGACAGTATGTTGGTTGGAGCCACTACTACTGATGCTAATGGTAACTTCACTGACAGTTGCCCCGTGCCTGGTCTTGCTAGTGGTACTTATGAAGTAAGAGTTAGCGATGGCGTTAATACGGGTGTTGCTGACTTCAATGTTTTGATTAGTGCCAATCTCAGTCCTACTACTAATCAGGCTTCCCCAGGCCATCCGGTTTCAAAGGCCAAAGAAATAAATTCCACTATTTCATCGTCATCTTCAATTATTAGGACTTTCATCTCTCACTGTTTTATCAGCAATCTACTGAGTGACTTCTAGCGGAACACAAAACTTAAAAACGCTGCCCTTTCCTTTTTCGCTCTCTACCCATATTCGCCCACCATGATGATCTACTATAATCTTGGACAAAGGGAGCCCCAATCCAAGGCCATCACGGTGTTCTCCGTCCTTTTCTAATGTAAAGTATGGTTCAAAGAGCCGTTGCTTGTCTTTCTCAGCTATGCCAAACCCATTGTCCTCAACTTCAATCATTAGGTTTCCATCCGTTGTATGAGCCCTTAGATTAATAATACCACCTATCTTGGTAAACTTCATTGCATTGTTTAACAGGTTTAAAATAACCTGCCGAATACGATCTTCATCCATCCGGATGATAAGCGGAGAATTAGGTAATTCTAGATTCAAAGATTGCTTTTTTATTACGGCACTTGGATTTAAGAAATCCACTACCTCATGGAGTAATGACGACACATCTACTGCTCTATATTGGAACTCAAGCATGCCGAGTTCTCCTCTAGCCAGATCCATAAGGTCATTGACTCTTTTGTTGAGATTTTGAGCACCCCGATTAATGTTTATAGCTATACGTTTCAGTGATTCATCTTTGACTCTATCTAATAGCAAGGCGCTTGCACCAAGCATCGGGGTGAGTGGAGTTTTCAATTCGTGAATTAGTCCCCTGGCAAAATCCGCTCTTCTTTTTATTTCTTGTTCTAATTGTTTACGCAATATCTTCTCGCTTTTATAGAGAAGTTTTGTATTTTGTTCTGCCTGCCGACGCTTGGCAACTGCACCTTTGAGTTTTATGTTAGTCTCTTTTAATCGCGCAGTACGCGATTCTATCAAATGTTCAAGATGGCCACGATATTCATTCAATTCTTTTTCTGCCTGTTTACGCTCACTGATATCGCGCGAGATAGTCAAAGTGAAATTCTTGCCACCAATTTGAATAGCCTTGGTGTTTACATGGATGTCCCGTATCTCACCGCTCTTTGTCCTGTGTTTTGTTGTAAAGATAGCGAAGCCCTTTTTAAGAACTCGCTTCAAGTGCTCGGAAACTTTCTCGGCAGATTCAGCGGCTTCAAGGTCGGGAATCTTGAGCTTTTTGAATTCTTTACGACTGTAACCGAGGTTCTTGTGCGCGGCAGTGTTGAACTCTATCAGCGCTCCGGTCTCAGCATCAACGAGCACAATAGACTCTAACGTTTGATTTAAGATGACTTGATAACGTTCCTTTGAAGATCTGAAGAGCTCCATTATTTGTAGGCGTTCGATTATTCTACTTAAATGTTCTGCGACCGCATTGATCAAGGATCGTTCTTGTTTTAGAAATGGCCCTTCATCAATTTCTATTTTGTCTTCAAAATAGCTGATCTCTACCAGACCTAGCTGCTTGCCGGCCACTTCAATATCTGAAGATTGCTTCCACTTAGTTCTTCTGTAATTACCTGTCTTGAACTCCTTGTTATTGACCACAATTTTAGCACAGGTAATGTCTGGGTATTGCCAGGCACTGGGTAGAATATTTGCGATCTCCTGGAACAATTCATCTGGAGTGCTGCCTAGTCTATCAGCAATACTAGTGATAGCATACAAACATCGTAATTCCTTATTTCGCTCATTAAGCTCGTGTTGCAATTGCCTGTACGAGATATCTGATACTTTTAATTCAACAACTTGTTTGCGTAATTCCACTAATTCACCGGTGAGTGGCTCTTTTGTCTTGTCTTGGTACCCCATCACTAATAACTCCTCTGCTAGATAGACAACATTTGCACTTTGTTTTAAGTCAGGATGAGTAGCGAAACTAACTCGGCCGCTTTGGAAATTTAGCCTCCTATTTACATCATCTCCTCACTTGCCTTCTATCATCAGTACAGTGGATATCCATGTTTCCGATCATAGCTTAAGCCATAGGAATAAGCAAACAAAATGTTACTGGTTACAGAGGGGAGCCATGATGAGATCCTTCGTCTTTTGAAACTGTTAGGTGTCTCACAAAAAATTTGTCTTTCACAGTTCTGTAGCATATCTTCCGTGTTGAGACCAGCCCAGAGTATGAAGAAATTGTGAGCGGCGACTCAGTACGGTAGATACGGGTATCGGAGAATTACAGCTAGGTTAAGGCAGGAAGGATGGCAAGTGAACCATAAGAGAGTAGAAAGAATCTGGAGACAAGAAGGCTTGAAAGTACCGCAGCAGCAACCAAAGAGAAGTAGGTTATGGCTGAATGATGGCTCCTGTATTCGGCTCAGACCGGAGCATAAGGACCATGTCTG
>DAOUZW010000115.1 GCA_030671315.1 Candidatus Bathyarchaeota archaeon | reverse complement strand
CAGCCTCATTAACTGTATTAGCCCAAAGTGTATTTCCATTATGCTCTTGTCTGCCTGTATATGATTCTATTCCAGTGAGAGGTTTAGTGCCTCCGATCTTGACTTTTCTCTTTCCATTTTTAGTTACCGTCGGTGGTGGGGTCGTGGGTATTGGTGTTGTTGGTTTAGACGGCTGGTAATATTGAGATATACCATATCCTGTGGTGGCGATTGCTCCTACTGCTACTGCCGCCCCAGCATATTTCAAATATTTTCTTCGACTAATTTTATTTTCATTCAAATGTTTTTTCACCGAAAGTCGCTTTTCTGAGTTCTCTGAAAAGTGTATTTTGAAGGTACATAATCTTTTTGCAGATATAGAACATACACGTTGACATCTTAATCAGTTAAATAATATCATTAATGAAAATGTCTAGTCTTAGTAATTAACTATGTAAATTTAGAAGTCTTTTCACTACATGCTTTTTTGGATAATTCTCTGATGGTCATGGGAGTATTTTCTGATTCAAGTCCAAGTTCTCTTAAAGTTTGAAGAACAAGAGGTGGATTCATATCTGCTATGGTAAGCATACTATCATCTGATAATATAGATCTGGCATTAATACCTCCAATAATTGAGCCTCTATCAATAACGTAAATACGGTCTGATACGGAAGCCACGAATTCAACATCATGTGAAGCAATAACAACGACTTTTCCTGATTTCTTTGCTTCTTGAAGTATTTCTTCAATCATTTTTATTGGCCCGGAGCTAAGGTTGGCGGTTGGTTCATCAAGTAAAAGAATATCGGGGTCGTAAGCGATTACTGAAGCTAAAGCAACTATTCGTTTCTCTCCTATACTAAGTTTGTAAGGAGGTTTGTTAATAATTTCTTTTAGATCAAATTTTTTGGTGATCTTTCTAACTTTTTCATCAACTTCTTCTACGGAATTTAAAAGCTGTCGAAGGGCAAATGCTAACTCTTCATAGACTGTTGGATTGAAGAGTTGATCATCGGGCTCTTGGAATACTAAACCTATTCTACTGCGAATTTTAGGAAGCTGTTCGCTTAATGGTTTGTCTTCTACGTAGACAATACCCTTACTGGGATCCAAAAGTCCAGCCGCTACCATGAGTAATGTAGTTTTGCCGCTTCCATTTGGACCAATTATGGCAACTATCTCTCCTTTATCGGCGTTAAAAGTCGCTTCCTTCAGGATCTCGGGGCCTCCAGGATATTCGAATCCGATGTTATCTACTCTTAGTAGCATGACTGAACGCATCTCAGGTTTTCAATTTTGAATTACTAAAATTAGACGCCGTCTTTTGAAATTGTAAAATTCTAATCAATTTAAAACCTCGAAAAATTATCTGTCGACTCGAAGCTTCGAGCTTTAATTGCTTTGTCCACTCTCCAAGCACGCTCATAACTTCTTAGAAAAAGTTCTCCAACAACACTGGCTAGAGTTATCCAAAGTTTCTTAACTCCGATACCTTTCATGATTCGTGCATCTCTCGCAGATATCATCTTTGCAGCTTCACGAATTGTCAAGGGTATATGTATGACTGATAGTTTCAACAAGAGTGTCAATTCTCTGGGGATGCGAAAAAACTCCAGTCCTCTAATTATTCCTCTCCAACCAATGATCAATACGAAAGCTGTGAATATTGATGAAGCGGAAACGATTCTTAATATGAATATAATCATTATGTGAAGTCCTTCTTCAGTGATATTTAGGACCATTGAATTGAATGTAAAACTCATAACTGGTTCCCCAGGAGTTATGAAGGGTAAGGGAATTGAAACTAGGATTACCCAAGCTAGAGTCAATGTTATGATTCTCATCCACGGCCGGAAAGGTGTATTAGTCAAAATCATGATTCCTATACTTAATAATAATATTAGCAAAGGAAATTCGAAATCATGACTAAAAGCAACTGCACTAGTAAGAATCAAAGCAGAAGCTGTGACTAAAGGTCTATTTAGAGGAATTCTTGCCTCAGTGTTTAATGAGTCAATTGTTTCTGCCAAACCTTCAAGAAATTTGATGGTGAGTGTTTTTATTTTCAGTGTTGCTTCCCACGCCCTTTGAAAACAAGACCCGCGCCTAATATTATGGTGATTCCTAGTAAGCCAGAGATTATGTATCCTATTTCTGGTGAAAGACCAGGTATAGTATAATCGAAGAACGGTGTCCAATTCACGTCTTTAGACAAATCATGAAGTTCAACTTTTTCAGCTGCTATATCAAGGGGTTCATGAAATCCTACTATGTCAGCCAGTATAATCCCAAAAATAGGACTAACAAGAATTATGGTTACTAGAAAAATCAGAGTTTTCGTTTTAAGAAAAATTATTTGACGCCTCCTCTGATTGATAGTAACTGAGGTGCTCTTCGCGATAGGTAGATGATGGTTAATCCTGTTATGATTCCCTCAATTATTCCAAGTACTGCATGCCATCCAACCATGACAGGGATGGTGATGGTAAGTCCATATGGAAATGATTGCGAGTAACCTATCTGAATTGCTACAGCGGCTCCAGCAATTATTATGCCTAACCAACCACCAAGGAAAGCTCCAAGAAAACGAATAGAATCGCGATTCCCAAAATTTCTAATTAGAAATTCATAACTGGAATATCCAATAAGGACAGCGATTATGGCCATATTAAGTGCGTTTGCTCCAAGGGTAGTTATTCCACCATCATGAAATATCAACGCCTGTGCAAGTACAACTGAGCATATTGTTAGAAATCCGAGCCATGGTCCTAATAAGATCCCAGCTAATGCTCCTCCAACAAAATGCAGACTTGTTCCTCCTGGGAGTGGCCAATTCAACATTTGTGCGGCGAAGATTCCTGCTGCTAGGATAGATACAAAAGAGATCATTTCAGATTCTAGCATTCTTCTGCTTTTTCTAAGTGCATAGTATCCAAACAAGATGAATATGATGTACGTGACACTTGCCGTTGTAATGTCGAGAAATCCGTCAGGTATGTGCATAGATGGTCCCGTCAGTAATACTTTTTTTCAAATTAGTAATAATAGCAGTATTAAAGGTTTATCGGCATTAATAATGTGTTCAGGTAATTAATTTGGGATCCGAAAATGTCTTTAGATTCAGCGTCTCTGCACCGCAAAAACTTGTTGAGGAGTTTGATACTACTATCAAGAAAATTGGTTATGATAGATCAAAAGCTATACAGACAGCGATGAGAAGTTTTCTAGATGATTATAAATTGAGTCATGATGTCAAAGAGGACGTTGCGGGTGGATTAGTGATAATCTATGACCACGACGTTAGAGGATTGGAAGAAGGTCTTACTGATATTCAACATATTTACCAGAACATAATCAGCTCTACGACTCATCTTCATCTTGATAAACACCATTGTCTAGAAATTATTGCTGTAAAAGGTGATGCGAAATTAGCAAGGAAGTTATCTGAAGAAATAATGAAAAAAAGAGGAGTTAAACAGAATAGGCTAGTTGTAACAACAATCGCAGCTCAAAAATCCGGATCACCAAACAGGTGAAAAATATTGTGCTTCTCCAATTCTTATTATGCAACTAGTTAGTTCAACAGAAATAGTGCGGACTCTATTTAGAGGTAGAATGTGTCAGAGAAATACTTTTTAAACAGATTTAATTGGAAAGTGAACTATATTATTAATAAGAACATTGTTCCATCTTCAAAGTCACAAAAATATGTTATAAATGATTAATGATTACTTTCACAATTTGTTGAAATTTGGTGGATTAAGAGTGAAGATCAAAGACATCAGTGATGGTATTAGAAATGTTAGTATTCAAGGAAAGATTGTCGACATGAATGCTTTCATGATCCTTCTAGATGATGAAACTGGAAAAATATTTGTAAGATACCGATCGAGAGATTTAGCAGATATTTTAGCTATCGGAGATCGGATTCGAGTGCAAAAATGTCGTGGACGGACATATGCTGGAATTCTTGAAATTCGACTTGAACGTAGTGGACGAATTATTAAGCTTCCAGAGTCTCATGTTCAATATCCATAAGAATGCATTAGAAATTTTGAATAGTGTCATCTTAGCATTCCCCAATGTTAATATGTATTTTAGTTGACAATATGGAAGAATCAAGAGGTTATTTTCATTGAGTGATGACAAGATTGGCCGAAGGAAATATCTCAAGTATGCTGGGGCTGCAGTAGCGGTAGGAGCAATTGCAGCCGCTGGTTACGGTCTGTCTAATTATTACAAACCATCTGACCAAATTCCGTCAACGACAACTCCAGTTGGGGAAAAAAACAAGGTTAAGATTGGAACTACTAGACCGTTGACTGGACGCGATGCCATCTACGGAAGAAACGAACTTAATGGAACAATGCTTTGGGTCAAGATGATTAATGAGGCTGGCGGCATTAAGGCTGGAGACGGAAACACATACGAAGTTGAATTAATTCATTATAATGATGAATCCAAACCCGAAAATGTTGGAAGACTCTTTGAGAAACTGATTGTTGAGGATAAGGTGGATTACCTCTTTGGACCGGTATCTGGCCCTCTAGGTATGGCGACAGTTCCAGTTGTTATGAGGTATAACAAACTTGAGTTTTATGGTACAGCTAGTTATGATCCAGCTCAATGGAAAAGTGAATATGGTGAACACGTAGTTCACGTTTGCACGAACGGTAACGCATACCTAAGATCAATGATTGATATGACTATGGATTACATA
>DAOUZW010000014.1 GCA_030671315.1 Candidatus Bathyarchaeota archaeon | reverse complement strand
GATACAGGAAGATTGTATATCATTGTGATAATTCTATTAGTACTCGGAGCGATATGGGAGATGACTGGGCTTTATCTGCTTATGCCATAAATTCTCCCTTGCCTCAAAAGAAATGAAACTTGATCTTCAATCAAAAATTATTTTCTGAAACATGAAATATTGCTGAAATATAAAGTATGTAACATCTATGCTTCAGCCAAATCAAATGTTATATTGAAAACTTTCTAATCTATACAGAATTTACATTTGATTTGACTTCGTGAGGAAGACATAATTGCCTGAAAGAAGTGATCGCGATATTGTTTATTTCTCTGAAGCCATGATCAAAGACATAGATCAGATTATCAGATATTCTAAGTTATACTATAGTAGAGAAGCATTCATAACTAGTGCCGTTAAGGAGAAGATCGCCAGAATTCCCAAGAAAGATTTCTCAAATATCTAATATAAAAAACTCAATTGGTATAACATCTCTCTAAATTTCATTGACTTGAATGGAAGTACCTGTTAAAGAATACAATATTATTGACGCTGTGATAATATACTAACTAGATCTTTAACCACATTTTCTAATATAAGACCTTTCGATTTTCTCTTTAACAGCGTCTGAGATAAACTTCTCAATTGCGTCGAATACAAAATCTTCTCTATTGCGATACAATCTGCTATTCTTGATCATATCATCTATTTCTTGAACCAAACATTCCGGTACATAAATTAATTCATGACTATCATCAAGCAAGAATTATTCCTTACCTAAATAATGGATTTATAAAAAGGGAAATCGCATTTCACAAATAAGGGCTTCTACACTTTTGAATCATGAATGATACATCGATGTCTCATAGGTTGTTAATTGCAGTTTGACACGCACTAGGCCTTAATCTCGCTCTTACAAATCACATCTCATCAAAACCATAATCTAAGGAAGACATAATTTGCATAGAGATTAGTTAGCTATATCCAATAGTATAATCTACATGAAACGTTTTACCAGAAAGCCTCTTAAGTTTCAGCCTCATATCATGCTGGGATACGTATGCCAGCAAAGTTTGAAGTCTATAAGGACGCCAGTGGACAATTCCGTTTCAGACTAAGAGCAGCAAATAATGAAATTATTGCCGTAAGTGAGGCGTATACAGCCAAGGCATCATGCATGAACGGTATTGAATCAGTTAAAACAAATGCTCCCATCGCTGAGATTGAAGATCAAAGTGAATAAGCAATAATTTCATTTCTCTCTTTTTTTTATTTGCATCTAACCTGATCATAACTATAATTCAAAGTTGGTCCTCAAGGCTATTCGTATTCATGAAATGTTCTTGCCCGACATTCCTAAAAAGTAATATTCCTAGGACATGTTTTAGGTACTCTTAAAGAGTTAGTGCTTAACAATGAAAACTAATGATAATGTTTGCACTTTTCAACAAATGAAAGAAACTATCAAAGACTTTGTTATTGAAAGAGATTGGATTAAATATCATACTCCAAGAAATCTTGCAGAGTCTATTTGTATTGAATCAGCGGAACTTCTAGAAACATTTCAATGGTCATTAAAAGATAATCATAAGAAAAATGAATCAAATAGCTTCCAAAATTCCAATATTAAAGATGAGTTAGCTGACATTTTCATATATTGCATTAGCTTATCAAATACATTAGAAATAGACATCGCTCAAACTATTCTCAAAAAAATTGGAAAAAATAAGAGAAGATATCCAATAGAAAAGTTCAAAGGTAGATTAGGAAAGAAAAAATAGATTTATGAATCTTTATCGGAAATTATTTTAAGAATAGGTATACCAGCCAGAGTCAATATTGCTATAATTCTAAAAGCATAATCAAAATCAATTTTATCTGCAAGAAATCCCACTATAGGCGTAATTATTGCTCCTATGAAGAAACTTGCACTTACAGCAACACCAACTAAAGTTCCCATTATTTGAGGAAAATTCATCTCAGTGATCCAAGTATCGGTAACAGCTAAACATCCAAACGCAATAAGACCCATTACCCCGAGTAAAATTACGAGGATTCCAATAGAAGAATAAGTAATCAGATACATTACTAGTGCTTGCGACATCAGTATAATGTACAAAGTTGGTTTTCTACCAATTCCATCAGATAGTCTTCCAAACAATGGACTCCCAATTATTCCCATAATTTGAAGTAGCGATAGCAATTGAGCAGCAGATTCCAGATTAAGAGCATGTTTTACAATAGCATAAGTTGTAAGAAACGGCATCAACGCCCTATATGAAATGACATGTAATAAACCGAAGGTAAATAACAGAATAATTAGTTTTACAACTTTTTGGTTTTTGAAAACGGATCTAAGATTACTAATTCTCTCATTTTTTTTATCCATTAGTGTGGATTCATTCTAGTCCAAATGAATAAACCTAAAACGAAACCAAAAATGGACAAGAACATAAAGCTATATCTCCATCCTAGAAATATGGCGATAGATGCAGAAACAAGTGGAGCTATGAATGCCCCTATCGCACCACCTGTCTGATGAAAACCCATTGCCTGACCGCGTCGACCTTTTTCAACTGCCAATGAAGCCAAGGGTATTCCAATCGGGTGATATGACGCACCGCCGACCCCTGCTATGAATTGGTAGATGCCAAGCTGCATGATATTTTGTGATAATCCACATAGTAAGGTCCCAAGTGAATAAAGGAATATTCCGACGACCAGTATTTTCTTGCGACCTTTACGATCAGACAGATATCCAAATGGAATTTGCAATAGAGAGTACGGTAGGAGAAAACATGCTACCAAGAGTCCCGCTGTATAATTTGATATCTCAAACTCTAAGATTAAGGTCGGAAGTAATGTTGGAAGAACAAGTTGTAGTACATGATTTAATCCATGTGATAAAATTACGGTATTTAGCAGAAGGTTAAAACTTTTGATTTTTTTTCCTCCCACTTTAAAATGAAAGCTTTCAATTGTAGCTTATGAGTCTTTAGCAATAATTTTTTTCCAGTTCATTAATTTTTATAAATCTCTGCACTTATTCTAATAGAAATTCTTGGGGTATGATAAATGAAGTTAGTCACTTTTCAAGTAAAACACCCTATTGAACTATTCAATAGATTAGGCTGTCTTAGCTCTAACCTCATAATTGATCTTAATTCTGCTTATGCATCCCATCTGCATTATGAGAGATCAGAAGAAGATATTTACGCCTTGGCTAACGCATTGATTCCATCTGACATGGTTCAGTTTCTTCATCTTGGATCCACATCTTATGAGGCTTCTAAAAAGGGTAAAGAATTTGTTGAGAGAGGATTGAGAAGAAATGAACAATTAGTAGGACCAAAGTCTGAACAAATCACATATAGAAGAGAAGATATCAGACTTCTTGCTCCTATACCCAGACCTCAATCGATAAGAGATTTTATGGGATTCGAAAAACATTTGGAAACTGCCCTAAAGAAACGTGGCAAACCAATCCCGAAGGTATGGTATGAGATTCCTATTTACCACAAGGGCAATCCAAATACTGTTGCTGGGCCTGATGATCCAATTCTTTGGCCCAGTTATACGGAGAAATTAGATTATGAATTGGAATTGGGCATGTACATCGGGAAGAAAGGTACGAACATATCAAAAAAGAAAGCTGCTGAACACATTGCAGGATATACAATATTTGATGATATAAGTGCTAGAGATCGTCAAATGGCAGAAATGGAAGTTAGCATGGGACCTGCAAAAGGAAAAGATTTCAATAACAGCAATATAATGGGCCCATGCCTAGTTACCACTGACGAGCTTCACTCTAAAATCAATAATTTGAAAATGATAGCTAGAATAAATGGCGAAATTACTTGTGAAGGCAATAGTGGCGATATGTATTGGAAATGGGAAGATATGATTGAATATTGTTCCCAAGATGAAACACTTTATCCTGGAGAATTCTTTGGTTCGGGGACAGTGGGAGGCGGATGCGGTGCAGAGTTGGACAAATGGGTAAAACCGGGCGATACAGTAGAATTAGAGATAGAGGGCATTGGAATTCTTAAGAATAAAATAATTAGAAACTCAGAAAATAAATAACACATACTTTGGTGTTGCGCGCGCTAAGTCTTCTGATTTTCAGAACGGTGATTGATAATGAAAATTGAGATTCTCCAACCTAAGAATCAAGTCGATATTGAGAAATATTATGATCTCAGATGGAGAATTCTTAGAGAACCATGGAAACAACCACGTGGAAGTGAGAAAGATCCATTAGAAGAAGAATCAATTCATCTAATGGCTTGTATGAATAAAAAAATAGTCGCTGTGGGCAGATTACATCTCAATTCGGGTGTTGAAGCTCAGATAAGGTATATGGCAGTGGAATTAGACTTCCAGAACAGAGGAATCGGAACCCTATTACTTAGAGAACTTGAAAAAATTGCGAAAAATAAGGGAGCCCATCACGTGATATTAAATGGCAGAGATGTCGCCTTGCAATTCTATCAAAAGAATGGATATAAAATATTGAATAAAACACATACTATTTTCGGAAGTATTGAACATTGGAAAATGAGAAAAGATCTAATCTGAAGATAACCACTTCCACTATTCTCTTAACTCTACCATCAACCAGATGCAAAGTTATTTAGGTCTACAAATATCATAATTTCATTAAAATACATAATATTTAACGACCACATAGACATTAATACTGATCAAGTGATTATGACGGATGGTCCGTTTGTATCCATGCATTAATTGCGACGCCGAATTAACAAGAGGCGCAAACTTTTGTGACAAATGCGGTAGCCCAACTTCTGGAAGTCTCTGGACTGCAGTGCAACAATTAGAAGATAAAGCTTCAGGAATAGGAAAACGCCCGAAAAAAATTAAAAAGAAAACATCTACAGGCAAAAGAAAATCAGTTCCACAGAACAAATTCATGGAACTATACAAAAAAGGTCTAAACGACAGACAGATTGCTAGAGAAATGGATGTTTCATTCTCCGCAATATACAGAATGAGAAAAAAAATGAAACTCTCAGCTAATGCTCCCAGAGGTTTTCCAAAATACGTTCATGAGATGAAAAAGAAATCACTACAAGAAAAGAATAGTAAAACTTGAGTAGACAATTTTAAAACTACTGCTTTTATCATAACGATTAACATTTGGTCCATACTATTGGGTGCACGAAATAATTGTCTTATTTCATTCTTTCGAAGCTCCTTGTTCCTATTGTGAACATCACTACAGCAAATCCAGTTAATACAATAAGATCTACATATAATGGAAACTGAGATACGCCTATAATTGCCATTCTAAGAGCATCGACTCCATATGTAACTGGATTAATATATGTAATGAATGAGAGCCAGATAGGCAGATTATCTATTGGGAATAGAGCACCACTGAAGAAGAAGAGTGGGAAAATCAGAAAACTTATGATCATATTGAATCCCTCAGGGCTTTCCATTAGAGATCCTATAATTAAACCGGTACTCACGAGACTAAGCGCCAACAGGAAAAGTATAGTTATGGCCAATAGAAAAGACGATACAGTCAGGTAGATACCTAGAACGAAACTCACAAGCAACATGATCAGTGCTTGTATCATTGAGTCTGTACATCCACCAAGTACTTTTCCCACGAAAATTGTTGTTCTTGATAGAGGAGCTACAAGAATTGCCTTCAGTATATCGATCTTTCTATCCCAGATTACATAGACCCCAAAAAATACGGAACTGAAGAGCACACTCATTACCAAGATACCTGGATAAATAAAGATCTGATAGTTCACATTTCCAATATTGATTGCTGAACCTAAGCCGCCACCGAAAACAAATATCCAGAGCATGGGAGTAAATATCGATGAAACAATTCTTGATTTTTCACGTGTGAAAACCTTAAACTCTCTTAGCCAGAGGGCGTAAATAGCTTCTGCTTGACTCATCTTACTGTACGCTCCTTTATTATTCTCTGAACAATGCCACCTTCACCGGTCTCGGTTCTGATTTCTTTGCCCGTATAATTTATGAAGACATCTTCAAGGCTTGCTGATCTTACTTCAACGCTTTCAACTTTTCCAGAAATTTCAAGGATCTCTTGAAGATGTTCACCTGCATTTTTTACTGTAAGAATTATACAATCATCCTTTTTCTCTATCTTACTAACTTCTTTGATTTCTCTAAATTTGTTTGTATCTGCAGCTGTTGTCTTTAGATAGACTATATCTCCACCAACTTTCTCCTTCAATGAGTCAGGTGCATCCATTACAACTATCTTTCCCTGATCGATTATTGCCACTCTGTCACAAAGGCTGTCAGCTTCTTCCATGTAGTGCGTGGTTAGCACAATTGTCATTTCACGCTCTCTTGACATTTTTTCAATATATTCCCATATATGTTCTCGAGTTTGTGGATCAAGTCCTAAGGTTGGCTCATCCAAGAATAGTACATTTGGGAGGTGAAGTAATCCTCTAGCCAACTCAAGTCGCCTTCTCATACCTCCAGAGTAGGTTTTCACGAGACTCTTCTGTCTAGATTGTAATCCTACCAGTTCGAGGACTTCGTCTATTCTTTTCTCACGTGTTTCCTTGGGAACACCATACCACATTGCATGAAGACGAAGATTTTCGAAGCCTGTTAGGATATCATCTACACTAGGCTGTTGAAAGACTATTCCAATGGATCTCCGGACCTTTTCAGGTTCTTTTAGTATATCATAACCATTAACTTGGGCAGATCCTGCAGTCGGCTTCAAAATTGTACACAACATTGAGATCGTAGTAGTCTTACCAGCTCCATTTGGGCCAAGTAAACCAAAGATCTCACCTTGTTTGATCTCAACATTCAGATCGTCAACAGCAGTAATATCCTTGAATTTTTTTGTTAGATTAATCGTCTTGATCGCAATATCCAATGATAACTGACTCCAAATTAGGACAGATTCTTAGATATCGACTGACCTATTTGTATTACTCAACAAATCCTACTTCCTTGAGGAGCCAACCTTTACCATGAATTTCCTTTAAGTACTGATTAATATGGATAGTCAAAATATTAGCTAGACAGAAAGTTCATTAGATACCTTAGATCGGGAAAGGAATTCATTCAGGGTCTTATCATTTGTCTCAAGAAGAATCTTTTAGACTTGAACCGTATTACTCTTCCCATCCTGAAAAAGTACTTGAGACCCTAAATAGTCGATCTGATGGTCTCAGCCTGGATGAAGTTTCTTCTCGTTTTCAAAGATTTGGACCCAACGAGATTAGGGAGGTTCGTGGAAAATCTCTCTTGCAAAGATTTTTAGTCAATCTCACACATCCGATGGCGATCCTCTTGTGGTTGGCTTCCGTAATGGCTTACGCCACAAATATGCCTCAACTGACTTTTGCAATAATTGCGGTTATAATAATAAATGGCATATTCAGTTTTTGGCAAGAATATCGCGCCGAAAAAACCACAAAAGAGTTGCAGAAACTCATTCCTCAAAATACTCGAATTATTCGCGAAGGAACTGAAAAAAAAGTTCCTACAAGAGATATTGTTCCTGGAGATATCGTTATTTTATCTGAAGGCGATAGGATACCCGCAGATGCAAGACTCATAAAAGATTTCCAAATCTTGACCGATGAATCTACATTAACAGGTGAGTCTCGACCAGTTCCAAAATTTTCTCATCCACTCGCTCCCAAAACCGTCCAACATTCATACCAACTCCCGAACATAGTTTTTGGTGGAACTAACGTGGCCTCAGGTTCTGGAATAGCTGTTGTCTTTGCCACTGGAATGAATATGGAATTCGGAAAGATCGCACATTTGGCTGAGACGGTTGAAGAGGAACCTAGCCCTCTGCAGAAAGAATTGAAAAGAGTTACACAAACGGTAACAATGTTTGCGATTTTTCTAGGCGTAATAGTCTTTGCAACGTCTGAATACTTAGGGTTGGGATTTACAGCAAGCTTCCTATTTGCAATCGGAATTATCATAGCGAATGTCCCAGAGGGTCTCCTACCTACGGTCACTTTATCATTAGGAATGGGAATGCAGAGAATGGCAAAACGGCGTGCCATAATAAAGAGACTCTCAAGTGTTGAAACACTTGGCTGCACAAGTGTTATTTGTACTGATAAAACTGGAACCCTCACATGTAATGAAATGACGGTAACCAATCTATGGGTAAGCAAATTAAACATTAAAGTTACTGGTACGGGGTATGAGCCAGAAGGAAGCTTCTCTTCTTCAGCTGTTGAAGGTTTACTAGAAGAACGTATTGATTTTCAGATTTTACTTTCTGCAGGAATGACATGTAATGATTCCCGACTTGTACCTCCAACAGACCAGAATATTAAATGGAGTGTTCTCGGCGATCCGACAGAGGGAGCGCTTCTCGTAGCCGCACTCAAGGCAGGCATGACTTATCCTCCACCATCAGAGAGGATCGCTCTTCTCCCCTTCGATTCCAAGAGAAAAAGAATGAGTATCGTAGTAAAGACTACAGGTAATGAAAAATTAACTAAAAATGAAATAGGACTGAAAAGAGCTTATGTAAAAGGAGCGCCAGCAGAACTTCTAGATCTTTGCGAAAATATTCTATACAATAATAAAATTAGACCGCTTGAAAAAACAGATCAAGAATCTATTAAAAATCAAATTGATGACTATGCGAAACAAGGTTTGAGAGTTTTAGGGATAGCATATAGAGACGTTTCAAGTCCCCCAGACAAATTTACTATCGATAATGTAGAAAGAGAATTGACATTCGTTGGATTAGCAGCTATGATGGACCCCCCAAGACCAGAAGTTGAAGAGGCCATAAAAAAATGCAAAGAAGCTGGTATTCGGATATTAATGCTTACTGGAGATTACGGATTAACGGCCGAGGTCATAGCAAGAAGACTTGGCATAATATCAAAAAGAGCGAAGATCATTACAGGAAGAGATATCGACTCACAATCAGATGAATGGCTTAAACAAATCCTGCATGAAATAGATATTATATTTGCTAGAATTACACCTGATCATAAACTTAGGATAGTAACTGCCTTACAGGCACTAGGTCATGTCGTAGCGATGACTGGAGACGGGGTCAATGATTCTCCAGCACTCAAAAAAGCCGACATAGGTGTAGCCATGGGAGTTTCGGGAACAGATGTGGCTAAAGAAGCTGCAGCCATGATTATTACGGACGACAATTTTGCATCTATTGTAAACGCTGTTGAAGAAGGTCGAACAGTCTATGACAACATCAGGAAATTTACAAGATATATCTTTACGAGTAATGTACCCGAAATAATTCCATTCATTCTTTTTGCACTGGCAAGGGTTCCTTTGGCTTTGACTGTAATGCAAATACTTGCAATAGATTTAGGTACAGATATGGCTCCATCATTGGCTCTTGGCGCTGAACCCCCTGAACACGATGTAATGAAAAATCCTCCACGAAAACTCGATAAAAGCCTACTTACACCATCACTACTTGCACATGCTTTTCTATTCCTTGGATCTATAGAAGCTTTGGCAGCCATGGGTGGCTTTTACTGGATGAATATGATCAACGGGTATAGCATAGATTCTCCTGCACAACCTGGAACAGAAGTATATGTGATGGCTACAACGATGACATTAGTTACAATTGTGTTCTGTCAGATAGGGAATGTATTTGTTTGCCGTACCGAACGATCTTCAAGCCTGAAAAGAAGTTTAAAAACAAATTCAATGATACCCAAAGGAATATTCATTGAGATATTGATCATTTTATCTTTAGTTTATCTTCCTTTCCTACAACCAGCTTTTGGGACAGCAGCCCTATCACTTGAACATTGGCTTTTCCCTCTAATTTTCGCGCCAATAATACTTTTAGCCGATGAATTTAGGATGCTGATATTTAGCCAAAGAAGACGAATTATGAGGTTTATAAAAACGAAGGGAGTCAAATGAACATCATAGTTGTAGGATGTGGAAGAGTCGGATCATATTTAGCCGAATTATTAAGCTCCGAAGGTCATAATTTGGCAGTCATTGATAAAGATTCAAGTTCTTTTAATCGTTTGACCGCTGGTTTCAGGGGTCGTAAGATACATGGTGATGCCCTTGACAGAGATATCCTTAACAAAGCTGGAATACAGAATGCTGATGCACTAGCCTCCGTAACAAATAGCGATAGCCTAAACGCTACAATAGCATTCATGGCAAAGAACAAGTTCCGTGTTCCCAAACTAGCTATTAGGGTATTTGATCCATCAAATGCTGAAGTCTACAGAAAACTTGGAATATCCATAATATCGCCCACAGAATGGGGTGCTAATTTTATCAGAGATATTCTTGTTCATCCTGAGGTCTACCCAAAGCTTGTCATCGGAAGTGGAGACGTTCAGATTATTGAGCACGTCATACCGCCGGCACTTATAGGAAGACCAATTGATTATGTCAATATTCCTCAACAAGTTAGAGCGATTGCCATTGTCAGACATGGCAAGGCCTTAATTCCATACGAGGGCATGATTTTCGAAGAGAATGATTTCCTTACTCTGGCTGTATCTACAACGGCAATGAAGAGAGTTGAGGAACTGATGGGGCAATAGGAGGAAAATTGACTTGTTTGTTGTAATAATCGGTGCTGGTGGTGCAGGTTACTACCTTACAAAAAAGCTAGTATCTGACGAACATAAAATTGTAGTGATCGATGACAATCCCACGGCACTTGAAGAATTAAAACATAAGATACCAGAAATATCAATTATTCTTGGGGACGGTTCAAAACTCGAAATTTTACGTAGAGCAGGATTAGATAAAGCAGACTCACTAATACTCCTAACAGGAATTGATGAGAAAAATCTATCAATAGGCATGTTGGCAAAGAATGAGTTCGAGGTGCCTCGAGTCATAGCAAGAGTAAATGATCCTAAACATGAGTGGTTGTTTGATGAACATTCAGGAATAGATCATTCAATCAATCGAGCTGAACTTATAGTCGATGAAGTAATGAGTGTTATAGACTAAATTATTTGAATTGATTATTGCTCTTCAAGCTGTTTTAATTTGTAAGATGTTGTTACATTGGTTTCGTGACAATTTCATATCTAAGCAGAATCAGCATTAGAGGAAAACATTCCATTATCTCTAGTGCGTTTAACTACTTTTTGGATTGGTGGATAAATAATCATTGTAAAAAGAATCGCTATGCCAACTTGTATTGGTGTTTCGAAGGCGCCTGCTACCCAAATGATCTTCATCGCTTCTGGTGTAAACCCATAAAATAGATGATATGTCTGAAGAGGGATTAAAAGAAAGATCCTGAATAAAATATCTGCTTCAAGACCAACAAACGTACTTATCAACAGCCTACTCTTTTTGAAGTTTATTATAGTGACTATCAGGAGGACTATGAATGCCAAATAAACGTCCCACATACCCCATAAAGGTAGTTGCCATGAAATGGGGGTAAGAAAATAGGATGCTAATAAAACAGTGAAGAAGATTATTGGGATGCTTCTTTTTTGTCTGAAAAGCATACCCGCGATCATGGCTCCAACAGGAGCACCAATTGTGAATAGAAATTCATGGATGCCTCTAAAATAGATAGAATGCCCAACTAAGACACCTATAAGAATAGATAAAAATCCGTCAACAGGACCGAGAATAAAACCAAATAAAGGAACCACCAAAAAAATCCAGCTATACCATACACCAGACTCAAATTGAGGTATCCCTGGAATCGAATCTAAAATCGCAGCTACTGCAGCAAATGTTGCAATCAAACTAATTCTTTTTGACTTTGTCATATGGCCTTTCATTAATTGAAAGCTGCACAATTTTACCACGGATATTAGAATTTATTTTTGACTATTACATAATAGCTCATAAAATACCTGTCTATAGGGAAAACTCCTGTTTAAAACGCCAACCGAAATACCTCTAAAGTTCAATCTAAATAAATAGCGATTCGTAGATATTCGTAACTATTTGTTTCCCTCTCATTAGAAGATTGTTTCTATCAGAGCCCTCCAGTATTATGGAACATACAGGCTTTCCAACCTCTACTCTAGTCCTTGGATGAGGAATATCTCTACATTCCTTTCGTAGAATCAGGTCAGGCACAACTGCTCGTTCCTGTGCGAATAAAATAAGTCGCATATGCTTCGAACTTGATTGTTTTAGGTCTCCACGATCTGGAAGTATGTTTTCAGTGCATGCATTTACATGACCTTCTACTAAATTAATCCCTAGAGCTTTTTCTGTGCATTCTAGTGTTCCTTGAAATCTTGGATTAACCTCAATTACATGTGGAACGCCTTCAGATATTACTAAATCGACTCCGTTTGAACCTTTTAAACCGAAATGTGTTATCACCTCCTCGGCAGTACGTTCACATTTGTCAAGAATATCTCTTGGTGCTGAATAGGGAACTATATTACCACAATAACCAAAAGGTTCTCTTTGACCAACATCACTCATACCTATGAGTTGCTCATTTACAGTTAATGCTAGGGATTCACCGGAAACTGCCATCACAGAAACACTAACAGATGTGCCGGTTAAGAACTCTTGAATGAGATATTTTGAAATAGATGCCTCATTTGAATTCAACCAATTGTCTAATTCATATAGTGTAGAGATTTTTTTTATTCCTGAACCGCCATATCCATCTAATGGTTTTATCAATAATGGAAAACCGATATTTTTGCAGACATCTTTCGCATCTTTGAGATCTTTTATTGTCTCAGTCTTAGGATGAGGTATTTCTAAATCCTGCAAATTCGAAAAAAAACTATTTTTCTTTCGAACACTCAAAAATGCTTCAGGACCATTACCCAAGATCGGGACGAGCTTATTGATCGCAGATAAATCATCAAATGAGTCATCTAATCCGGATGATAAGAGAGATACATCAATATCGTGATTCTTTACTAGAATTTTTGCCAATCTGATAAGTTCTCTTGAAGAAAGGTCATGTGAACCTTTGAGAATTTTCTCATTTGAGTTACTTAAAAAAGATAAATTTGCTTTGGCATCTCTTTCAAGATCTTGATCTCCATAGAAATCTACTGCAAATACTGAATATCCAGCTCGTTTTGTCGAAGCTGTCAATGATGATACGTCAACAGCACCAATCGCTAGTACATTCTTAATTTGGATTGAAAGCACCCTCGATACAGAAGAGAATCCAGATAGTTTGTTTACACTTTACGGTTCATCTGATCAGATATGATATAAATCTCATCATGCTATCTTAATCAGACGCTTCTTTTGTGTGAGGAAAATAATTACTACAATTGGAGCCTCGATAATCTCTCATTCTAAAATATCTTTAAGTGAATCATATCCAAGATATTATCCATCAGAAAAAAGCTCCAACCTTGAGAGCTAATATGTAATATTTGTTCTTCTTATTCTCCATTCATTATTTTGCTTTACTAGATCTACGTGCTCGGTTATGGACATAGAAAAGTTGTAGGATTCAGATGAGATCATATAGTTCATTTGAACAGTAGCTTTGTCGCCATTTATTTTGATTTTAGAAATTGTAATCTCTGATATTTTTGAATCTGGAGCGAGATCAAAAGCCATTGTGAGATAGGAGACTATTCCTTCTTTAGGACCTTGATATGAGTAGTCTTTTCCATAATTGATCAGTATCTCAACTTCATTTGCGAAAAATTTTACTGCATCTTCAGTTGAATGCATATTTAATGTATCAAAATAAGTTGTTAGAGTATTTCTAATCTCAGATTCTTCATTAACGATTGGAGATTCTCGTCCTGGGGCTGGAGAGCTTGTAAAATTTTCAGTTGATGTCATAGTCGATACATCTGGGATCTGAGTTGAATTTGATTTAGAAGTGTCACGATAACTTTCAGGTGATTTTGCTGCATTAATATGAGATATTTGAGTTTGAGACATATAGAAGATAATTCCACTTATGACGATAATATCTAAAATTAACACCATTATTAGTATCTTTTTTTCAGTGTTTGACTTTTTATTTGAATCAT
>DAOUZW010000087.1 GCA_030671315.1 Candidatus Bathyarchaeota archaeon | reverse complement strand
TGATCACGGATATTATTGGCTCGTAGGTTGCTCCGGGGTCGAGTAGACCTTTTGGATTGACTGGGAAGAAACCAATGAATAATCCAGAAACAATTACTGTAATGAATACGATTCTCATTCGGGAGAGAAATTCGTCCAAGTGATCCCAGAAGTTCATCCGTTCACGTTTGTGTGTATCACTAATTTGAGTTCCCGCCTGATTGTTCTGCACTAGCTATTAACAGATATCCTATATTGTTATCGCTCATTATCAGAAAAACGAATTAAACTTTTGGAATTCAAGTAATACTACTCAATTATAGCGTGCGCTTTAATACTTAATTTGGCAACTGGTTTTTTCTCTTAAAAGGTTTTTGGAGATGATTTTCCGCGATTTTGAGTTCATTTTCGCTGTTTATGTTAAAAAAAACTCTTAAAGATGGATCAATTTTCCTAATTTCGCTAATGTCTAAGTAATTTACTGATTGTAACATCGATATTAAATCTGAAACACGAGTATTATTGCTAATTTTAAGTTTACTCAAACATTGACGAGTTTTATTATAATCATAAACTGCATGGAGTGGTTCCAAATATCCGTTTGGCCAACGTGGAATCGCTAAATCAAATCCTATAGCTTTCTCAAAAAGTAGATTCAATACTTCACTTTTAATAAAGGGCATATCGCATGCAATTACGGCTACGTATCCATCAGAAAATTTGTTTAGGCCTGACATTAAGCCAGTTAAAGGACTTTTTAAACCTCCATCATCTCTGATAATTTCGATATCCCTAGGTAAAATATTTTGAAATTCTTCG
The DNA here is from genome assembly GCA_030671315.1 of Candidatus Bathyarchaeota archaeon. GTDB lineage: Archaea > Thermoproteota > Bathyarchaeia > 40CM-2-53-6 > RBG-13-38-9 > RBG-13-38-9. The sequence continues at coordinate 4,740 of DAOUZW010000087.1, read as the reverse complement.
ATAGAATCATTTTTGCTAATGGTGACAACAATCAAGTCAGTGATTTTTCTCGATTGGTCGATTATGTATTCTATGAGCGGTTTATCTTTTAGTCTTACCAGTGCTTTATTTCTGCCAAATCTTATACTGGAGCCTCCAGCTAGAATGATTGCTCCGCGCATACAATTTTTACCGGTAAAAGATGAATTGATGAGATTATGATTTTGATTCTTGTTCGGCGGGTTTTGATCCGGCTTCGGTGATCTCTTTAGATATCTGTTCCATAGTTTTACCTTCAGTTTGAATACCTAGTTTCTTCGCTGTCTCTAAAAGAAGGTCGGATTCCTTTGTTTGGTATTGTACTGGTTGTGATGGTTGTTGTGTTTGCTGAGTTGGTGTAGGAGTTTTTCCATCAGAAGCATCTTTAAACCCTCTTATTGATTCACCTATAGATTTTGCTAACTGAGGAAGTTTTTTAGGACCAAAAATAATCAGTACTATTGCTAATATTAGGGCTATTTCCCATGGACCGATAAATGGCATTTAACTATCCCACACTTCAAATAGTGAAGAGTATCCCATTATAAATGTTGATATTCTATTAATTTGTATGTGTTGTTCCTAAAATTTATGGTTCTATTAGGTATGCTATGTTTTTTCCTAGATCAATTTTTAGATCCTTGGAGATTGATAGGCATTTAACTCTGAACAATAAAGCGTGTGGTTTCGTCAGTTTGTATTCAGTGATTGTCTCGTAGTGAGCCATGCCTTTTGCAATGACTAAATCAGTGTTATCATACTCATTGAGAAATTCTTTGCTACATTCTTCTAGAATTAATCCTACTGTATCTGTTCCGGTGGTAGTTACTTTATCAGCAATTTTCGTCATATTCACTATTTTAGCGTCCTCTAATGTTGCATCATTACTTATTGGGTGAGCTTTGACTGCAACCGTAATAGAAGCTCCCATGTTCTTGAGTTGTTCAACCAATATTTTGTCAAATGCAATTTCTCCAGCATTGTCTGTTAAAAATAGAATTCTACCAGCTTTGTTAGCTAATTTTTCGATCTTGCTAATATGATCTATTCCAATGTCCTTTTCGACTTCTTCAATCCACTTTGGTAGATCGTTATAATCAAAGTGATAATCTTTAATGCCAAATTCGAAAGCATTACCCACTATCGATATCAAGCAGGCTTTTCTGAATTTATCCGAAGGTGTTTCAGCTTTTTCCATATAATTTTTAGCCAGAGGTAAAAGTTCCATTGCTCTTTGATTGCTTATGACTTTTTCTTCGTGAAATGGATCAGGATTTTTAGAAGTTTCCTTTATTGTTCGATCTCTAATTGTTCCAAGATATGCGGGTGTAACATTTGGGTTTGTATTACAACTTATAGCTTTGAATGAAGCGAGAAGCGATTTGAGTCTTATTTCTGGATCATCTGAAGCTTTTTGTGATTCTACAAAAGCTCTATTAATTAAACAACTTGGACAATAGAGCTTTATCTTCACTCAGTTCCCTCATCTTTCTTAGCTTTTAAGGCGGCGTCAGCAAATTCTTGAAGAATATTTTCCCAATTGGAAGCTTTAACGATCCCACTAGCCACTAATACTCCACTGCTGCCCAATTTGATTGCTGAAAAAACGTCTTCTCCACATGTGATGCCAGCTCCACACAGCACAGTTACATTTTTGTTTATTCGTTTTATTCCTTCAACTGATTCTGAAATAATTTCAGGTTTTTCTTTTGAAACAGCGATTCCAGTTCCTATAAGTTCTGGAGGTTCTATCGCGATTATATCTGGATCGAATGCGGCAACTTCCATCCCTACATTGGTAGTATTTACACACACCACAGAAATTAGGCCTACTTCTTTAGTTCTTTTTAAAGCGCTTTCAATATCTGAAAGTAGCATTCGTCTTTCGGAATGATTCAATATTGTTCCTACTGAACCAGATGATTTTACAGCTTCAGCAAGTATATGCCCAGTGTGGGCTCCAGGAAAGACGCCATCAATATGCTGAGAAAAAATGGGAATTTCAAATCGTTTCAATCGTTGTATATCAGTAAATTGGGGCGCCAAACCAATGCATATCCCAGTGTCACTAGAAACATGCTGTGTGATTTCAGCTAATTCCTCTGCTTTCGCTCCCATTGTTTCAGAATATGATTTGAGATTCACTAGGATTAATGGATAGTTGATTAGATTTGAGACCATGGAGACATTCACACAATTAATAAAACGCATATATCTAAACTATATGAATTAACAGATTGCTCATCTTACCTAATTCTTTATTTTTCACTTTAAATAATGCGTTATGGCTCGAATATTGTCAATTCTTCGAGGTTTCACATATTACGAACCGTGCTTTTAGATCAACGCAAAGTATTACGTCAAAAGGTTAACTAATCAAAAAAGTATGTACATAAGTTCAAAGTATCAAAATTCGAAAATTATCGAGATGAATTAGATGACAGTTAACAAAACTACAATCTCAATTATAAAAGCTGATGTTGGAGGATTCACAGGCCATCATGTTGTACATCCGCAACAGATAGAATTTGCAAATAAAGAAATGGAAAAAGCAAAGGCCAACGGTTTGGTTGAAGATTTTCATGTCACATATGTTGGCGACGATCTTGAACTAATAATGGGTCATAAAAAAGGTGAAAATGACAAAAACATTCATGAACTAGCATGGAATGTTCTTAGTGCCGTTACAGAGAAAGTCTCGAAACCCTTGAAGCTTTATGGTGCAGGCCAAGATTTGCTGGCTGATGCATTCTCCGGTAACGTAAAGGGAATGGGCCCTGGCGTAGCAGAATTAGAGTTTGAGGAGAGAAAAAGCGATCCCATCTTGATCTTTATGGCGGATAAATGTGCTCCAGGAGCTTGGAATCTTCCTTTATACAAAATTTTTGCAGATCCTTTCAACACAGCTGGACTTGTTATCGACATTAACCTTCACAGCGGGTTCATATTTGAAGTTCTGGACACACGTGATGGAAAGATTGTAAAATTGAAAACGCCAGAGGAATCATATGATCTATTGGCTTTGATTGGGGATCCGAATAGGTATGTCATTTCAAAAATTTATAGGTCTGATGGAATGCCTGCTGCAGCAGCAAGCACAACTAAGCTTTCGCTGATTGCTGGGAGATATGTAGGAAAAGATGATCCTGTTTGTATCATTAGAGCACAAGGTGGTCTGCCAGCAGTTGGAGAGGTGTTAGAGACTTTCGCTTTTCCACATCTTGTGGCAGGATGGATGAGAGGATCGCATAATGGACCACTAATGCCTGTAAGCGTTTCCGAATCTCAAAACAAATGTACTAGATTTGATGGACCGCCTAGAGTTGTGGGATTAGGATTCCAAGTATGTAATGCTAAACTCATAGGACCTACTGATATGTTCAATGATCCAGCATTTGACAGAGCAAGATCAGTAGCCGGCGAAATAGCTGATTATATGCGATTACATGGTCCTTTCATGCCACATAGACTCAGTTCTGAAGAAATGGAATATACCACATTGCCTGAAGTACTCGATAAGCTAAAAGACAGATTCCAAAAGTCAGAATAGGAAAAACAATATAGTTCGAAATCAAACAATTTACGTTCAACATGAAAAAAAGAATTGGCATAAACGGGTTCGGGAGAATAGGACGTAATTTCTATCGAGCCTCTCTACAAGACAAAGAATTCCAAGATCAATTCGACATAGTCGCAGTAAATGATATCACGGATTCTCGAACGTTAGCACATTTACTGAAATACGATTCAGTATTAGGGAAACTAAATAATACAATAGAAGTTGAAGAAACTGCCTTCAAAGTAGATGACAAAAGAATTGAAGTCCTTCGAGAAAGAAATCCATCAAGTCTACCATGGAAAGATCTCAAAGTTGAATATGTTCTTGAGGCAACTGGACTTTTTACACATCGTGATGATGCAGCTAAACATATTGATGCTGGAGCCAAAAAAGTAGTTATAACAGCACCGGCAAAAAAGCCTGACGTAATGATTGTACTAGGAGTTAACCATGAAGATTATGATCCAGTTAATCACGAAATAATCTCTATGGCATCTTGTACAACAAATTGCATAGCTCCAATGGTAAAAGTCCTGAATGATGTTTTTGGTATTGAATATGGATTAATGTCAACTTGCCATGCTTATACTAATGATCAAAGACTACTTGATCTTCCTCACAGAGATCTTCGAAGAGCCAGAGCCGCCTGCCTATCGATAATTCCCACAACCACTGGTGCAGCTAAAGCAGTCGGAAAAGTTATTCCAGAAATGGAAGGCAAAATGGATGGTGTTGCGTTAAGAGTTCCTGTTCCCGATGGTTCTATAATTGATTTTGTAGCTCAACTAAAAAAAGACACCACAGTAGAAGAAATAAACTCTGCTTTAAAGAAAGCTTCCGAAACAACATTGAAAGACATTCTCGATTATAGTGAAGAACCTTTGGTCTCATCAGATATTATAGGAAATTTCAATTCCTCAGTAATTGATGGTCTTAGCACTATGGTTATTGGAAAGAGATTTGCAAAAGTCTTCGCTTGGTATGATAATGAGTGGGCTTTTTCATGTCGTCTAGTTGATCTAATAAAGTATATTGATCACAAAGCTAGTTAGTTATCACTCTAATCTGTGCTTGATATGGGATCCCCTGCAGGATCCATGTTTCGAGTTAGGATGCTCTACGCTAACTATCCTGGAAGAAAATTAGGAGATTTAATTCAGTGT
>DAOUZW010000019.1 GCA_030671315.1 Candidatus Bathyarchaeota archaeon | reverse complement strand
ATTTTCTATTGGTACTGGTTGACCGTCTATCTCACCTACAGTACAGAAATAGCCTTCCGGAATTGCTCCTTCCATGATAAGAACATCTACAGGACTCTTATCTGAGACAACATCTTCCAATCTTCTAATGGCTTTTGCTCCCTCTGGAATCATTAATGTTTGATGGTAATCTATTTGAAGTCGGAATTTGGTAATGACATCAATTAGGTCTGGATCTGAACCTTGAAGGAGTGAGACGGTGCATCCTGTATCTTGGGCACCTGCAAGCCAGATAACACGAACATTATCTCCTTGCGCGTGTGCTTCTATTGCCTGAGTGAAAATATCTCTGATATCTGCTGAATATAATTCAATGGTTGCAGCAGTTCCGATTGCTGCGCAAATTTTTAAGAAATCTCGTCTGTTTACCAAGACATTCGACCTTACTTTGGAGATTTCGCTCCCCTATCAAATGGGAGATATATATGGATTGCTACTTCTTTTTACTCGTTGAGTTTTGATGGTGAATATTTAAAGTCATTTTATCTAGCGTTTTCATTATTTCAGAGATAGCCTTTGGTATAGCTGCCTCAACGATTTTTGAGAGTTCTATCCCTACCTCAAGAGACGATGGCTCAATTCCGATCAATACTATCTTTTTTGGTAAATCAATGACACCTTTAGCCATCTTCAGTGTAGAAATCAAATCTATCTGGTGTAGACTTGTAAATTGTGGAAGAAGACTGATGTCATCTTCAATAACCAAATCTATATTTTTTACTGTACCAGGTTTATCGTCCATTCTTACAGCATCCACAATTATCACAAGTGAATTTCCCTCTATAACATTCAAAAGTTCAAAACTTGATGTTCCAATCTCGTGAATCTCCACTAATTTTGAGAAATCTCTTTTTTTGAGTTGTCTGACTATATGAATACCAACTCCTTCATCGCTCAAGAGTACATTGCCTACTCCTATCAAGATTGGCTTGGAATTCTTGGGGGTCATATTTGATTCAACTGCAGTATGCACGATTAACTTTTCAATATTTATGGTAAGGATTTGAACAATTTCCAATGTAAAGCATCATGTAAAACTACTAAGATGACAAATATCAGGGTTAAAATAATATGGATGTCTAATTTCAGGTAGCGTATTTCGATGGGCATTTGGTAAGAATCTGGTTAGCGATCAACTGACCATCAGTATCTAATTCACCAATTACCACTACGTTTATTCCTTCCATGAAATTTTGAGGAATAGGACCTTTATATGAAACTATTATCTCGTCTTGCTCATCCTTGAGCCTAAATTTTAGGCTTATCGAATCTCCTGTTAATGGTCCAGTAACGTTTCCAATTACTTGTATTTCTTTTCCATAATATACTTCAGGATTGTTTTTTAAATCAGAGATAGATATGTATGGATTCACGATTGTGGTGGATGCTTGAAATATCAGATATCCAGCTACAAATATGATTGCTAAGATTATTAGTATCTTCAATAGTTTTGGTTTCAAGTTGATTCATACTTTTAATTTATTTAGTTTCTTTGAAATCTTCATAATTTTCCTATGGAGCCATGTTAGATAGAGGAATATTAAGACCCAGAAAATTGCCGAGACCGTGAAAAGAAGTTCAAGTGTTGTCATTTTACATTCTCCATCTTAACTGATTCAACAGTATCTATTGTTCTATACATCTCCACCGTGATGTAGAGCATCCATAAAAACAGTAATGTTACTGCAAAAGTGGAAGTTAAAAGTGTTTGAAGAATTGCTGGTTCAACTCCAATCTGCAGTTTACTTGTGGGTATCAAAGGCATAGGGTGAATGGTCGCCCAGATAATGGTTGAGAGATAGCTCAAAGGAATACTGATAAAAGCTAAGATTCCAAGAACCGAAGAGACTCTAGCTCTCTGTTCTTTATCATTTATTGCCATCCTGAAACTGACGTAACCAAGATATGCCAGCATAAGAACCAATGTTGTAGTCTGTCTCGGATCCCAATTCCAATATAAGCCCCAAGCGACCTTTGCCCATATTGCACCCGTGATTATAGCGATGATACAGAAGAGTAGTCCAAGTAGAGCTGAGGATGACGCATACAAGTCCCACTTGAAATTGCGTGTCTTAAGATAAAGAATGCTACTGACAAATGTAATTGTAAAAGCAAGATAGGAGATCCAAGCTGAAGGTGTATGAATAAAAAAGACTCGATAGGAATCTCCAAGAGTTCTTTCCGGTGGAGCCCACAGAAAGATCATGTATAAGGCAGCAAGATTGACCAAGAATATTATAATTGGATAAATTTTCTTCATATTTTCACCCTTAATCATATAGAACATATTCAAATGTTATCCAAAGTGTGGCAATCATTAACAGAAGAAATGCGAGGTTGATCTGTAGCTCTGGTAAGATAGAGTTTATGTCTGCTCCGACAGCAAGCTTACCTGTGGCAAGTATTGAAGGTATAATTGTTCCAGGAAGCAGTGGCATAGAAAGTGCTGGTATGATAAGTGCTCTTGACTGTGAATACATTGCTAATGCTGAAACAATTGAACCTATTACAGCTATATTGAGGATGCCCAGAGCAACTACGAGTAGAACTAGAAATCCATTCGAATGGAAACTATAGTTTAGAATAGCCATGCTTGACGGTATGATGATTATTGCACCCCCACACATAAGCAGGAAAATGTAGACTGTTTTTCCAGCCAAAATTGCTTGTGGTGAGATTGGTGCTGCTCTCAGTCCTTCGATAGAGCCTCTATCCATCTCACGGACAAAGCCTGTGGTAAATCCTAGCATTCCGATAAACAATATGGGTACCCAAAGCATTCCTGAAATGAAATCTGTGACATTTGGATTGGAAGGGCCTAAAGCGAAACCGAATGAAAGATTGGAGATTAAAGCCAGGATGATTATTGAATAAATTTCATATTTTCTTCGAAGTTCCAAACGTAGATCTTTAAGGAGAATTTGCCATGCATCATTAAAGAAATTTGTAATTTGATTATGTGATACTTCATCTTCCATAGTCTTAGTCACCTGAGGTTTTGGTTTCAATAATTCTGCCTTTCTCTAGTGTAGCAATCCTGTCAGAAACTTCTTCACCAATCTGTTGGTTGTGTGTAGAAAATAGAATGGTTGAGTTCTTCTTTGTGGAATTAAAAAAGTCTTTGAGCTGGGCTATCCCTTGTCGGTCAAGACCTGAGAACGGCTCATCTAAGAGCAGTAGTTTTGGATTGTGTATTGTAGCCCTGATTATGTCAAACCGTTTTCTTTGTCCGCTTGACAATGTTCCAATTTGATCTTCCACTCGATCAACAATATTGAATTGTGATGTTTTTTCGAATATTATTTTTTCAATTGTTTCTTTATTTCTGAAGCCATACAGTCTCAAATAGTAAGAGAGATTCTCTTTTGCAGTCAATTCATCATAGAGAAGGTTATGATGAAGTACAATACCAATCAGTTTCTTAACCTGACGTTGATCTTTTCTCAAGTTATAACCGAAGATCGAAGCTTCACCGCTGGAAGATTTGGTCAGAGTAGATAAGATCCTGATTAAAGTCGATTTACCAGCCCCGTTAGGTCCCATCAATCCAAAAATTTCGCCCTGGTTAATCTCAATACTTACATCTCTAATTGCAAATATGTCCCCATAGCTTTTCGACAGATTAGATGTTTTCACTAGATGCTCGGTCACATTATTCACATCTTATCTTGATGAAATTGGAAGTATTATTGAACTCTTAATAGAGTTCCTCAAACCATATTCGTAATAAATGCTTTTGAGTTACTCGAATAAAGGTGAGAGATTAAAAGTAATAAAAGAGGATCAGGATTACTGGGAGTATGTGTATAGAGTTTGAGTAAAGTCTCGGAAGACCTAAACGAATGGCGGAGAACTTGTTATTCGACTGATGTCACTCCAGATCTTGAAAGTAAAGAAATTACTGTATTTGGTAGAGTAATGACTAGGCGCGAGCAAGGCGGTATCACTTTCCTTATTCTCCAAGACATGAAAGGTATCGTACAGGTAACTATCCACCGAGACAAGTCTCCAAAAGACGTCGTGGAGGATATAAAGAATCTAGAACTTCATAGTGTGATAGGAATCAAAGGATTGGTCAAAAGTATGCCAAAAGCGCCTCATGGTGCTGAGATAAATCCTTCAAAGATTAAGATTCTTAGTCAACCAAAAACGAAACTTCCTTTTGATCCTCATGGACGAATCGAGCAGAGTATTGATAAGAGACTTGATCTCCGTGTAATCGACCTTTTACGTCCTAGATCTCAAGCCATTTTCAAAATTAGAAACGTTGTTCTTGAGGTTATGAGACAATTCTTTCATGATGAGGATTTTATTGAGATAAACACTCCAAAAATAATTTCATCCGCAACCGAGGGCGGAGCCGCGCTCTTTCCTCTACTCTATTACGATAAAGAAGCCTTCCTTGCTCAAAGCCCCCAACTGTACAAAGAACAATTATCAAGTATATTTGAAAAAGTCTTCGAGATAGCCCCAATATTCAGGGCTGAACAATTCAGAACATTAAGACATCTAAGTGAAGCTATTTCCGTTGATATCGAACAAGCATACGTAACCTATGTAGACGTGATGGAACTCCTTGAAAGAATGATAAAGCACATAGTGATTTCACTTAATGAAAAATGTAAAGATGAACTTTCAATCCTGAATGTTAAACTGGATCCTCCACAGTTACCTCTCAAACGAGTCACATATGATGAAGTTCTAAAAGCTCTAGAGAAGACAGATGCGAAGATTGAGTGGGGAGATGATCTTCCCACAGCATCCCTTAAAGAAATTTCCAAACAATTTCCACAATATTACTTCGTAATTGACTGGCCTACGACTTCAAAGGCATTCTACATTAAACCGAAGAAAGAAAATCCAGAGCTTTGCGAGTCTTTCGACCTAATGTATGGACCCATAGAACTTGTATCAGGCGGCACGCGAATAAGTAACAGAGAAGATTTGACAAAAAGAATAGCTGAAAAAGGTCTTGAGCCAAAGAACTTTGACTATCACCTAAAGATCTTCGATTATGGTATGCCACCTCATGCAGGATTCGGACTAGGTTTAGACAGACTCATAATGATGCTAACAAACATTGAAAATATCCGAGAAGTAGTCCTCTTCCCTAGAGATCCTCAAAGACTCACACCATGAAGGTGCATCTATGTCAGAAGATAAAAAAATAACAAAGGAGCAAGTCAAACATCTCGCTTGGCTAGCACGGATAAAGATAACGGACTCAGAAGAGAGTAAATATGCGGAAGAGATGGGTGAAATCCTCAAGTATTTCAGAAAACTCGATGAAGTTGATACTGAAGGAGTAGAACCTACTCATCATGTTGTAGATGTTGTAAACGTTATGAGAGAAGATGAGCCTGAAATAAAACCTGCAGAAAATATTCTAAAGATTGTGCCTGCCAAGAAAGATAGATTCATCAAGGCACCTCGAATCGTCTAGTTGAATAAGCTATGTCACGAATTCTAGAGTTATCAGCCTCAGAGCTTGTAAGCAAAATAAGAACACAGGAAATTACAGCCGAGGAATATGTGAACAAATGTTACGAGAGGATAAAAGAAGTAGAGGATAGGATTCATGCTTTCATTACCTTAACAGAAAATATTGCTCTTGAAAAAGCCCAAGAAATTGATTCTAGAATTCGTAGAAATGAAAAAGTTGGAACGTTGTCTGGTATCGCGGTTGCTATCAAAGATAACATCTGCATAAACGATGTAAGGACGACATGCGCTTCAAAGATGTTGGAGAACTTCATACCGCCCTATGATGCAACAGTCATTCAGAGATTAAAGTCACAAGATGCCATTTTGATTGGGAAGACGAATATGGACGAATTCGCCATGGGGACTTCAACCGAACATAGCCAATTCGGACCAACACATAATCCTCATGATCTGGATAGAGTTCCCGGAGGGTCATCTGGAGGAAGTGCCGCCTCAGTAGCTGCATTAGAGACCACGATCTCATTAGGTTCAGATACTGGAGGATCAGTCAGATGCCCAGCAAGCTTTTGCGGTATCGTAGGAATGAAACCAACTTATGGACTAATCAGTAGATACGGTCTCATAGCCTATGCGAACAGCCTTGAACAGATATCTCCCATAGCAAGAAACGTAGCTGATCTAGCTTTACTAACAGAGTGTATAGCAGGTCAAGACAACAAGGATAGTACATCAATTGATTCAGGAACTCAGAATCTGAAAAATTGTCTAGTTGATGATGTAAGTGGTGTCAAGATTGGAGTTCCGGAAGAGCTCTTTGGTATCGGGACGGATGAGGTTGTATCCAAAGCAGTATGGGAAGCTATTTCTAAACTTGAAGGGCTTGGTGCCACTTTTTCAAAGATCAAACTTGAAAGCTTGGAATATGCTCTGGCCTCTTACTATATCATTGCTATGTCAGAGGCAAGCTCTAACTTAGCTCGTTATGATGGACTAAGATATGGATTAAGACTTGATGATGAAAACTATGACTGGAGCACAGCTTACTCAAGAAATAGAGATGTAGGATTCGGTGCTGAAGTAAAAAGAAGAATAATGCTTGGGACTTTTGCACTCTCAGCAGGATACTATAACGAATATTATCTGAAAGCACAGCGAGTAAGAACACTCATCAGACAGGAGTTATCTAAGGCGTTCAAAGATTTTGATTTGATTATCGGACCGACAATGCCGATATTGCCTTTCAGACTCGGCGAAAAACTGCTGGATCCATTAGAGATGTATATGTGCGATGTTGATACCGTTATCGCAAATCTTGCTGGAATACCAGCAATCTCAGTACCATGCTCATCGAGTCAAGGCCTTCCTATAGGAGTTCAAATGATGGCTCCAGCCCTAAGAGAAGATGTTCTGATTAAAGTTGCATTTTCTCTTGAACAACACCTGAAACCAGATCTTGAATTGAAGGTGTAGGTGAATGATTGATGGTAGAGACGACTGAGCTTAAAGTAAAGATTGGACTTGAAGTCCACTGTCAACTTACAAATCTTAAGAGTAAACTCTTCTGCAGTTGCTCATCAGACTATAGACAGAGCCCACCTAACACACATGTCTGTCCTGTCTGTATGGGTACTCCTGGAAGTCTTCCTGTTCTCAATCGTAAAGCAGTTGAGGATGCAATTCTGATCGCTCTAGCTTTGAATATGCAGATTAGCAATAAAACGATCTTCTACAGGAAGAATTACTTCTATCCAGACATGCCTAAGAATTTTCAAATTTCACAATACGATCGTGCTGGAGGAATTCCAATTGCTAAAAATGGATCGAAGAAACTGGAAGTGGAAAAAATTGTACATATCTCAAGATTACAGATTGAGGAGGATCCAGGTAAAATAAGTTATGAAGGGACTATAGAAACTTCAAAGTCAGCCTTTGTAGATTATAATCGAGCGGGAATCGCTTTAGTTGAGATAGTTACTGAGCCTGATATAAATTCACCCAAAGAAGCTAGAATATTTCTACAAAAAATTCGCTCAATTATGGAGCATTTAGGAGTCTCAAGTGGAGAACTAGAGGGATCTATGAGGTGTGACGCCAACATCTCAATACAGGGTGGAACAAGAGTAGAGGTAAAGAACATATCATCCTTTAAAGAAGTTGAGAGAGCCCTCAATTTCGAGATCACAAGGCAAAAAAACCTTCTCAGAACAGGACATCGCATCGGACAGGAGACGAGACACTGGGATGAAGCAAGAAGAGTTACGATTTCTCTGAGAGTAAAAGAGGAAGAGGAGGATTACAGGTATTTTCCAGAAGCAGACTTAGTTCCTCTATCAATCTCAGAAGAAGAGATAGAGCGTCAAAAAAATTCGATGCCCGAATTACCGGAAGGTCATATGCAAAGACTAATGACGCAATACGATATCTCCAGACAAAATGCAATGACTCTCATAGATAACAAAGCTTTAGCAGAATTCTTTGAGGAAAGTGCTGTTAACTATAGTCATCCAGATTTGTTAGGTAACTGGATTGTGGGTGACCTGCTATCATATCTTTATGAGATGGATATCGAATTGAAAGACGCCAAATTGATGCCACGAGATCTTGTGAAAATGTTGGAATTAATTGATGATGGGACAATAAGCGGTAAAATTGGCAAAGAATTACTTAAGGAAATGCTAATCTCAGGCAAGTCCCCGGATGAGATCATAAATCAGAAAGAGATGAGAAGAATCTCCGATAGTGAATATCTAAATCAATTAACAGAGGAGATATTCTCTTCCAATCCGCAAGCAGTGAAAGATGCTATTAAAGATCCTAAAGCTGTAAGGTTTTTAATCGGTCAATTGATGAAAAAGACCGGCGGCAAGGCTGATCCCCAGTTGGCGAATAATCTCGTCAATGAAAAACTGAAGACCTCAAAAACCTGAAAAAGTTATAGTAAACCTGGTTTAGATAGTTTCCTAGACTTTCTATTTATATGATAATCCTTAAGTGCACGACTGTATAGCTGATGCTCTGTCAATAAGTGAGAGTATTTAAAATGTCGTTTGACGAAAAACCAAAAGCTGCAGACAGTTCAGAGACTGCTGAGAGTAAAGAGACAGCAGAGAGTCCAGAAGCTGGTAGCAGTTCAGAAACAGTAGAATCCGTAAAAGTAGAAACCTTAACCCCAAACTCGAGACAAATTAATACAACTGTTAAGGTTGCCTCGAAAAGCCCTGTAAGGGAGACAGTTTCAAGAAGAGATGGTTCAACCCATAAAGTGACTGATGTTCTCGTGGGAGATGAGACTGGCTCAGTATACATGACTCTTTGGGACGATAATATTGAAAATGTGAAGGAAGATGCCGTAATTGATATCAAGAACGGATATATCGGCCTCTTCAAAGGCTCGATGCGCCTTAACCTCGGAAGATATGGAAGTTATTCAGCCTCAAGTTCAACGATTGAATCTATCAATGCCGAAAATAATCTTTCAGACAAGCAGTATGAGCAGGAGAGACGTGATAGACCCAGATATGGTGGCGGTGGCTACGGTGGCGGAGACCGAGGAAGAAGATACGGTAGCGGCGGCGGCGGCGGCGGCGGCTACGGTGGCGGCGGCGGCGGCGGAAATAGAAGATTCGGTTCAAGAAGAAGATATTAAAAGTTTCAGATGACGTATATCGGCGTCATCCTTTTTTTCATTTTATTCTTTACCATACTCAACCCAGTAGGATTCTCCAGTTTCTAAGCTTTCTTTTTTCCATATTGCAGCTTCTTTCTTTGCACGTTCAGTTGCTTCTACAAGTGCGGGGAAAACGTTTTTTCTTGATCTTCCCGCTACCATGACTGCGAAGATTAGATCTCCAAGGTCTAGTTTACCGGTTACGTGGTGAATGAGGCAGTCTACTATTCCGGGGCGTGTTTTGATGTCTGCTGCAATTTCTTCGAATTTTTCTTCTACTCTTTCTTTGTAGGCTTCGAGTTCTAGGTTAGTGACTTTTTTGTCGTCGTTTGTGAAGGCTTTAACGTATCCGAAGAAACATGCGACGCCTCCAGCTTCGTTGAATCTTTCGTTGGATTGTATGAAGTTGAGGAGTTTTTCTATTGAAAGTTCTCCTTTGTTGTGTATTCCTACTCGGGACAATTTGGAATTCTCCTTGATGCAGTGATTATTTAGAAGCTTATGAATATTATGAGTAGTGGATATCTCAAATTAGGATGTTGATAGAGAATCTATTGCCTAGGCGTTTTGGAATTGAATGAACTCTTCACTAAATTGGCAGAAGAATATCATTTTTCAGTGGATGCAGTTGAGGCTTTACATGAAGTATATGGTAAGGATTTAGAGAGAGTTCTTCAATCAATCAAGAAGCCTAGTGATAGATTCTTCTCAAGAGTTAATACTCTGAAACTCTCTACTCAAGAATTGATAGATTCTTTTGTTTCGAAAGGAGTCGATGTTTCCAGTTTTGATCTAATTGATGAGGCTGTTTTCACACCCATTAAAGGACCGTTTGAGTTTTCTGAGGTTGAGAAGAAGATAGTTATTGACAAGTATGCTGCTGAATCTGTTCTACAAGGTTCTCACATCTATGCGCCGGGCACTGTGAACTGTTCGAAGCTGCGGAAAGGAGACATGGTTACGATTGTGGATAGGCATGGTCAGGTTGTGGGTGTTGGTAGGATGAGGATGAGTGAGACTGAGATTTTGAATGTGAGGAGGGGTCTTGCTGTTGAGGTTACGTCACCATTGTATAGTGCTGTGAGTTTAAGGGAAAGTGAAGAGTATGAATTTGGGTATGTCTATCCTCAGTCTCTTCCGGCCATGGTAACCTCAAGGGTTTTGGATCCTTTGGTTGGCGAGACTGTTGTTGATTTGAATTGTTCTCCTGGTGGGAAGCTTTCTCACATTTCTCAGTTAATGCAGAATCAGGGGCGGGTGATTGGTGTTGATCGTAATGTGAAGAAGGTTGATGTTGCAAAGCGGACTGTTGAGAGGCTTGGATGCAAGAATGTGAGTTTGTTTCCTCATGATTCAAGATATTTTGATGTTGATTATCCAGATTTGAAAGCAGATAAGGTTCTTGTGGATCCTCCTTGCAGTGCACTTGGACATGTTCCACAACTTTACAGTGAGATTTCAAAGAAAAATATTTTAGATCTTGCAGCATACCAGAAACAGTTTCTCAAAGTAGCTTCACGAATAATCAAAGATAATGGAGCTATCGTCTATAGTGTCTGTACAATAACTAAACAGGAATGTGAAGATGTTTGCAAATATGCTACAGATGAATTGGGATTAGAAATAGAAGAGCAAGGGTTGAGGTTAGGTAGAGGTGGAATGAAAGATTTCATAGGTAATGCTTCGTTTCTTCAGAGATTTGATCCGCACAAGCATGGGATAGGATATTTTATTGCACGATTCAAAAGAAGATAGATGATTGTTTCACTTGTGCTTGGGTAAATGATGTTAAACGATTAGTTTGTAGATAGTGAGTTATGTCATCAAATAAGATTGGTCTTCGTATCTTGTATGCGATTGGTATCATAATGAGTTTAGCTAGTCTTGTGATGTCTTATACTGGGTTTCCATGGACTTATGATACTGAACCTCTGCTTGCAATTGGATTATTGGTGGTCGCTGCAGCAGGTTGGGCCTCACTAAAAGATTGATTTCCCATTTTCTCTTCTAATAGTAGTTGAAATTTTACTGTTAGCTTAGTGTGTTCATGGCGCGTATTAAAATACCAAATAATGACATAAAACGTCACAAGAAAATATTTTCAGATGTAAATTTATGTCAAATTATGTCAAAAATTGGGGGAGTCATTGATTTGGCTGTTATCTGGTTGCCTTTCCTTCAGTAAAGTTAAGTCGCTTGATATTTTCTGGGTCTCTTTCTATGGTTTTTTCACTTTTGTATATTGAA
>DAOUZW010000160.1 GCA_030671315.1 Candidatus Bathyarchaeota archaeon | reverse complement strand
AAAGATACAATAGCCTCTTTCCAATTATTTAGAGTATATTTTGGTGCTCTCTTTAGTCCAGGATATTTGAAATTCATTGGAAATTTATCTGGAGAACCGATTCTTACGACAATTAGATCATCTATTTTATCATCAACTTTTATTATACTACTATTTCCAACATCATGCCAAGCTCTTCCAGCAAAAGCCCATTTTGAATTTTTTACATGTATTTCCACTCTCTCTGAACTTGTTCCCTTAGAAGCGAATTTGACTAATCGTAGAATATCACTATTAGGATATCGACTAGTATTTTTTGTCCTCATTTGAAGCCCTTTTACTTTATACGATTTATTTTTTAGAATTTATTTTTATCAACAAACATATTTTCAACATTCTTTTCTTCTTTTTTTAAATAATAATCATTTCCATTTAGCGCGCGCTCAAATATTAAGTAAATCAATTATAGGTTTTCTACTAATTTGTTTCAAACGTAATTCGAAATCTTATATATTCACCAAAATTACAATAGAGAAAACTGGAGAAATTACTCATGCCTAGACAGAATCTTTTCGATCGATATGCAAATACATCGACTGGGATTTCTGATTCTGATGTTAAAACCATTAGATCAATGATCGGTCGTTTCAATTTACATACAAAGGAATTTCATCAATACTATGATGAAACAAAAGAGATGTTAAAAACAATATTTCAGACAAAGAATCAGATTATTGGTCTTACTGGGTCGATAAGAATAGGATTTGATGCCATATTTAATAATATATTAGAACCTGCCGACAAAGTACTCATATTAACTAATGGTTATTGGGGCAACTACATCCCCAAAGTTGTAAATTCATATCGGGGGAAATCAATAGTTTATGAAGAAAATCATAAGCTTCCAATTAATGTAGAAAAAGTCAGGGACATCTTAAGAAAAAATAATGATGTAAAAGCAGTAGCAGTTGTTCATGTAGAAACAGACACAGGTATTGTCAATAAAGTCTCAGAAATAGGCGAAATAGTCAAGAAAGAGTCAGATGCATTATACATTGTTGATTGTGCAACATCACTCGGTGGAATGGAAGTTAGGGTTGATGATTGGGGAGCAGATTTTTGTTTTTCTGGATCTCACAAATGTATGACCGCTCCTGTAGGTCTAGCTTTCTTAACTGTGAGCGAAAATGCGTGGAATGTGATTCAAAATAGAAAGATCCCAGTTTATGGTGTCTATAACAACCTGATTCCTTGGAGAGGTCCCCAAGAATTAGAATGTGAACCACCCCTTCCAACAATGACGTTGCATGCCGTCAGAGCCACACTGGAATGGATCTTATCTATAGGTGTAAAAGAAGCTTACAAATTACATGAATTAGCCGCTCTGGCCCTAAGAATTGGTCTTATTGAATTGGGACTCGAGGTTTTTCCAGACTGTTCTAATTGTGAAGGATGTAATTCAGAAAAAAGATTCTGCAGTGATGTCGTGACTACTGTACCTTATCCACCAAAAGTTGATCACAATGATGTTGAGAGAATAATGGGTGAAAGGTATCACCTTTCACTTACACGTACACCTTATCGCCCAGATACATTTCAATTAGGTACTATTAATGAATGGCAAATATCACAAGAATACATATTGAAATTTTTAACTACATTAGGATTGACTTTTTCCGAACTTGGTGTACAAATTAATTTGGATAACGGAATAAAGAAAGCATATGAAATATTACGTCAACAGAAACCAATATAATTTTTTTAAATCTTAATAAAATTTGAAAAAACATATTTTTCAACAGTTTATTTTAAGTGAGTAAAAAAATGTCAAATAAAAAATATATCGAGTTCATAAAGGCGCAAGTTGATGATTTAAAAAATATAGGTTTTTTATCAAAAATAAATATTGTAGAATCTTCTGTCTCTTCAAAATCAATTATAGATGGCAAAGAAGTGATATTTCTATGCTCAAATAATTATTTGGGTTTGGCAAATCATCCAGAGATGATAAAAGCAGCTAAAGATTTCGCTGAAAAATATGGTGCTGGAATTCCTGCTGGAAGAGGAGTAATTACGATGTCAATAATACTAGAGCTAGAGAAGAAATTAGCTGAATTCAAAGGTGAAGAATCTGCATTATGCTATCCAACAGGATACACAGCCAACATAGGCGCTATTTGGTCTTTAATGTCTGAAGGAGACACAATCGTTAGTGATGAACTTAATCATGCCAGTATCATTGATGGATGCAGATTGGCGAGAGGAACGAATCGCATAGTATATGGACATCTTGACATGGATGACCTTGAAACTAAGATGAAAAATAGTGTCAAAGCACGTTCAAAAACAAAGACAATGATAATAACTGATTCCGTATTTAGCATGGATGGCGATATCTGCAAGTTACCTGAGATGATCGAAATTGCTGAGAAATATGATGCCTTCATCTTTCTGGATGAAGCACATGCTTCAGGTGTTCTTGGAAAAACGGGTAAAGGTACAGTAGAGCATTATAATGCTTACGGGAAGGTCGAGGTTCAAATGGGAACCCTTTCAAAAGCTATCGGAACACTTGGCGGATATGTCGCCGGAAGTGAAGAACTGTATTATTACCTACATCGTCGTTCAAGGCCTTTCTATTTCTCCACAGGATTCCCACATCCCGCAGTATGTGGAGCGACATTGAAAGCATTGGAGATAATCCGCCGAGAACCGGAGCGTATTGAGAGACTGTGGAATAATACTCGATATTTCAAGAAAGAATTAGAGAATTTAGGATTTAACATAGGAATAAGCCAAACACCAATAACACCAATTATAATCGGGTCACCAGAAAAGGCTCAGACACTGAGCAGACTTCTTTACGAGAAAGAAGGAATATTTGTTCAAGCCTTTAGCTATCCAATAGTACCAAAAGGAGCAGACCGCATTAGGACTATTGTGAATGCAAATCACACGAGAGAGGAATTAGACTATGTTCTGGGTTCACTAGAAAATCTAGGGAAAGATTTAGAGATAATCTAATGGAGGTTCGTATAGCACAGAACAAACGAGCCTTCAAATCCGCAAGATAATAACTTTCTTTCAGTCAACATCTATTTTAGATGTGGTACCCATCAAAGTTTTTACCGAATTTTTTATTTTCAATCCAAGACCATGATCTTTCAAAGGAAGTCGCCCTCCATTTTTGAAAGGGATCCTAGAACTTCTGGTTACAATGTCTTTTTCAAGATCCAAATCAGTATCTATATCTGAACCTATTACATAATCAGAAATTGAAGTAAGAAAGTTAACATC
>DAOUZW010000153.1 GCA_030671315.1 Candidatus Bathyarchaeota archaeon | reverse complement strand
CATCCGCACATGGATTGCAAGAAGAATGTTGCAATAGTACACAATGGAATAATAGGGAATTTTCTCGAACTCAAAAGTGAGCTTGAGAGAAAAGGTCATATTTTCAATTCTCGTACTGATACAGAAATAATTCCTCACCTGATAGAAGAAAATCTGATGATTGGAGAAGATTTTATTGAATCAGTGAGGTTGGCAGCTAAAAAACTCAAAGGATCCTACTCTATAGCAGCGATATCGACTCTATCTCCAGAGTTGCTAATTTGTGTAAAGAAAGAGAGTCCGCTAGTGATTGGCATAGGTAAGAATGCTAACTTCTGTGCGTCTGACGTCTCAGCATTTCTCCCATTGACTAAGAAAGCTCTATTTCTGGATGAAGACGAGTTAGCGATTGTAAAGTCTGATAAAATTGAAGTAATGAATTTCAGAACGGGTAAAGATATCCAGCATGATATATCAGAAATTACTTGGAGTGCCGAGGATGCATCTAAAAGCGGTTACAAACATTTTATGATTAAAGAAATTCATGAACAGCCTCTGGCTGTAAGTAATGCACTTAGAACTCAAAATATTTACTATGATCTGATTGCATCCAAATTGCATAAAGCTGAACATGTATACCTCCTCGGATGTGGAACTTCATATCATGCTTGTCTGGCAGCATCCTATCTTTTTACCAAGTTAGCTACGCTTCAAGCTAAACCTAGTGTATCTTCTGAATTCATTGAGCAATATGGTCACGCAATTAACGAGAAATCTGTCATACTTGCGGTAAGCCAGTCAGGTGAAACAGCAGATACACTTGAGGCTGTGCGTTTCGCGAAAAAGATGGGCGCATCAATAATTAGCATTACCAATGTAATGGGATCTTCAATCACAAGGCTTTCAGAAGTCTATATTGGACAAAACTCAGGTCCAGAGATTGGTGTCGCGGCTACTAAAACCTTCACTGCACAACTTTCAGTTTTAACAATGCTTGCACTTGTCTTAGCTAAGGAAAAAGGAAGTATTCCAACTAACGAATTAGAAGTAATGAAAAAAATGCTCTTAGATGTTCCAAAAGCGATGAAGAAAACTCTATCCACTGAAACTAAGATACGAGAACTTGTCCAGAGATATAAAGACAAGTCGAGTTTTTGTTTCTTAGGAAGAGGTATTAATGTAACAACCGCACTTGAGGCTAGATTAAAGCTTTTAGAATTATCATATATCCCGTCTCTTGCATATCCTGCTGGAGAAAGCAAACATGGTTTCATCGCAGTCGTTGAAAAGGGGTATCCGATAATCTTCATTGCTCCGAAAGATGGAACTTATGATAAAATTTTGGGTAACATTATGGAAATGAAAGCGCGGAAGGCTTCTACGATCGGTATTATTCAAGCAGGTGATGAGAAGCTTAAACAATTGTTGGATGATTATGTCGAAATAAAAGATGGGTCAATGGATTTTCTTTCACCGTTAACCTATATTGTACCCCTACAACTATTTGCATACTGGATGGCTGTTGAGAGAAAATATGATCCGGATAAGCCTAGAAATCTGGCTAAATCGGTAACTGTGGAATGATAAACAAATTTTCTGCATAAATTTAATTGCCATTAGTTGTCCCACATTTTAATTTCCAACAAAGATTTTAATCACAATGTTATGTGTCAATACGGTCTTTGAAAAATTGACTTCTTTTAAAAAAACAGTTGTGTTAGCAGGAGGAGTTGGTGGAGCACGTTTTCTTCAAGGATTAATCAGGATACTGCCTCCTGATAGACTCGATATTATAGGAAATGTTGGAGATGACATCGAACTTTATGGGCTTCATATCTCACCAGATCTTGACACTGTAATGTATACAATTGCAGGTCTCGTTGATGAGGAAAAAGGTTGGGGATTGAAAAAAGATAGCTTCAATTTCTTACAAATGTTCAAACATTATGATCGCAGAACCTGGTTTAAAATCGGGGACATGGATGTAGCCACTCATATCTTCCGAACTTTTCTAATTCAACAAGGATTACCGCTTTCAGAGGTCACTCAAATATTATGCCATAATCTTGGTGTAAAATACAACATAATTCCTGTGACCGATGATAAAGTAAGAACAAAAGTAGATACTAAAGAGGGCTTATTGGACTTCCAGGAATATTTTGTAAAGAAAAAATTTGAAGTTGAAATTAAGAAAGTGATATTTGAAGGGGCTAATGATTCTATACCCAATTCGAATGCTTTGAAAGTTATAGAGAAAGCACAGACTATAATCTTCGCGCCAAGCAACCCAATTGTTAGTATAGGGTGCATATTGTCTGTTCCTGGAATAAAGGAGGCGATCAAGAGATCTAAGGCTTACAAAGTTGCTATAAGTCCAATAATCGGAGGAAAAGCAGTAAGAGGACCTGCTCATAACATGATGAAAGAGCTCAGAAATGAACCATCCTCTTTTGGTGTAGCGGCAATTTACAAGGAGCTGATAAATGTCATGATTATTGATAATCGGGATGTGAATCTCAAGACTTCAATAAATGATTTGGGCATGAGTGTAATTGTTACAAATACTCTTATGAGCAATATGGACTCAAAAATCAATTTGGCAAGACTTGCCTTGAACAGTATGAGTGATGTCCAATCATGAATATCTGTGCTATTGTGCCGGTTAAGAAACTATCCAGTTCCAAATTAAGACTCGCAGAATCTCTAAATTCAAATGAGCGGCAAGACCTGACCATAAAAATGTTAAGGCACGTTTTGAAAATTGTCACTAAATCAATAAAAGAAGTCTTGGTGATTGGCTCAGACGAGGAAATAAAAAAAATCTCCTCTGAATATAAAGTTACATTTGAAAAAGATAAAAAATCATCACTAAATGGAGCGATCGATCAGGCAATTAGACAATGCATAAAAAACAAACATGATGCGATTTTACTAGTAGCAGGAGATCTTCCTTTATTATCAAATAAAGATCTGAAGCAACTAATTAGTTCAATTGATGATGAATCAGTTGTTATATGTCCATCAAAAGATTGCGGTACGAACGCTCTATTTCTTCGTCCACCGAGAGCTATTCCAGTACATTTCGGAGTTAATAGCCTTGAGAAACATTTGAAAGAAGCGGTAAATAGGAATAGGAAATTTCGTCTATTTTGGTCACTTGGATTTGCTTTTGATGTAGATGTGCCTGAAGATCTGAAATTACTTGAAATTTTAAAGAAGAAAAATCCGTTGCTTAGGTGAACCTATTCTAATTCATTGGTTTCTTCTATCAATAATGTCTAGGGTTGATGGACCAGTTCCGATTAAGGTAACCGGTCTATTTGTTTTATTTTCAATATTTTCAATGAATTCTTTTGCTTCTTTAGGTAGTTCCTCAAAGACTTTTAGCCCTGCTGCTTCGGGAGCTATCAAATCTATTTTTGTAATGGCCAATTGTGTAGCACCATTTAGCATGATTGCCCTCTTGGCTAGATTGAAATCAAAAGGAGCTGCC
>DAOUZW010000174.1 GCA_030671315.1 Candidatus Bathyarchaeota archaeon | reverse complement strand
ACATCAAATACAAATTGCAGAGCTGGTACCATGATTACTGCAAGCCATAATCCACCAGAATATAACGGTGTAAAAATCTTTGATGGAGATGGGATGGCATTCAGTCATACCTTGGAAGAAAAAGTTGAAGACCTTATGGGCTTCAATAATTTGCATCGTGTTGACTCAACATCTATTGGAAATGTAAAATGGATAAATTGCGTGGATAGATATGTCGAAATGGTGAAGGAATCATTAACATTAAAACGCGAATGGAGTATCGTTGTTGACCCGGGTTGTGGAGCTGCATATTCGTTAGGACCAAGTTTATTTCGGGAATTAGGATGTAGAGTTCTTACTATTAATGCGCAACCAGATGGGTTCTTTCCTGGGCGTCCACCTGAACCTACTCTAGAGTCATTGCAATTACTATCGAAGATGGTTAGAGAGACTGGGGCAAATGCAGGTGTGGCTTATGACGGAGATGCTGATAGAATGGCTTTGGTAGATGAGAACGGCAGATTTGTTTCAATGGATCAGTTGATAGCTTCTTATGGAGCCAGACTTCTTTCACTAAAAAACAAAAAGCGAATAGTCGTTCCTATAGATGCATCAATGTGTATAGAAGAAAGTATCGAGGCGGTAGGTGGCAATGTTATACGAACAGCAGTGGGAGATGTTAATGTGGCTGAATCGATTGTCAAAAATAATGCTGCGTTTGGTGCAGAGGCCAGCGGCGCATGGATCAGTCCAGATTATTCCCTTTGTCCAGATGGAATTCTTTCTAGTCTTTTAGTTATCTCAGAGATTTCTGGCCAAAAAGGGAATCCAACTCTATCTACATTTGTCAGTTTGGCATCTCGATATCCAATACTTAGAAAAAAAATCAATTGTTCAAAAAATCTTCATTCTGAAGTTATAGAGAAACTTCACTCAGAACTCTTCAATTTGATGCCGGAAAAAAGTGATATTCAAACAATAGATGGGATAAGAATAACCTCAAAAAAAGAATGGATTTTAGTCAGACCTAGCGGTACAGAACCTGTCCTAAGAATCACAGTTGAATCAAAAAGTACAAGAAAAACAGAATCGCTTATGAAGGAAGTTATAAGAATAATTGAAAATATTGTTATCAAATTGTCATAAACATTCTAATTCATGCTTTTATGAAATAAGATAAAAGAAAAATATGTAGAAATGTTTGACTTAAGTAGGATCAAATGATGAGAGTGATAATTCTTGCCGCTGGCGAAGGTAAGCGACTACACCCGCTAACAGAGAACAGACCAAAACACATGATCCCAATAGCTGGAAAACCAATAATCCACCAACTAATAGATGCTTTCAAAACTAATGGCGTCTACAAATTCTCAATAGTGGTTGGTTATCTTAAAGAGAATATTATTCAATATTTATCAGATGGGAAAAAATTTGGAATAGAAGTCGACTATATCTTTCAAAATAAACTCCATGGCACGGCTAATGCTCTTGCTCAAATAGAGAATAAGATTGAAGAAACAAGATTTCTTGTCTGTTATGGTGACATGTACGTATCATCAGATGCGATCAGAGAGGTAATCAACTCGTATGATGACAACTCCTTTGATGCAGCTGTAACTGTTGTACCCACAAAAGATCAGAAACAATATGGAATTGTACAGATCGAAAATGGATATGTAAAAAAGATAGTCGAAAAACCAAAAGTTGTATTTCCAAATTCATATGCAAACGCGGGAATATACCTCTTCGAAAGAAACATTTTCAAAGAAATTAGAAGGACTAAGAAATCTCGTAGAGGAGAACTAGAATTAACTGATTCGATAACTAATCTCAAAAAATCAGGATCTAAAATAAAGTCTATATTAATAGACAGCAAATATTGGATCGATATAGGACTTCCTTGGAATCTGTTAGACGCAAATAAGAGGGCATTACTAAATTTACAGTTAGGTATTGATGATGTAGTAGATGATAACTCAACAATTAATGGGACTATCCATAAGGGACTAGCGACAAAGATACTACCAGGAGCGCGCATAGAAGGTCCAGTATATCTTGGTGATGGATCTATAATAGGCCCAAATTGCTACATACGACCATACACGAGTATAGGTAGGAATGTTAAGATCGGAAATAGTTGTGAGATAAAGAACTCTATAATAATGGATGAAACAAAAATTCCACATTTAAGCTATTTTGGAGACAGCATAATAGGTGAAAGATGTAACTTCGGTGCCGGTACCATAACAGGTAATTTGCGATTAGATAAGAAAACTGTAAGAATGAAAATAAAAAACAAATTCATTGACAGTGCAAGAAAAAAACTTGGAATAGTAATAGGAGATGATGTAGAAACTGGTATAAATGTGAATTTTATGCCAGGAATAACGATCGGTTCAGGCTCAAACATAGGTCCTGGTGTAAATGTTTCCAAAAACATTCCTCCAAATGTTAAACTCGTATTGAAACAAAATATCCATACGACAAAAATGATGATACATACAAGAAGAAAAAGTGTTACTAATGGTCGAAATCGATAAGGATGAACTTCGAAAAAAATATCCAAATCTTTGGAAGGAAATCAATGGCCAGAATTCTACTTTAAAAGATTTGATAATCGAAGGAATGCAGACTGATAAATTTCGAGGATATACTCCACATGCCATAGATTACCTTAGAAGATGTGAGAGAAATGAAGAAGCGGAAAGAACAATATCCTATTTACTCAAGAAGGGTGAAATCTCACCTGAATATGCAAAAAAGCTCCGTAAACAACTTAAAGAGAAAGGACTAAGGTCCTTTGGACCTAAGAAGGAAGATGACTGCTATCTTAGAGAGGCGGGAATAGAATAGATAGAGCAAAAAGGCTCGGTTACAAAGCTAAACAAGGTTTTGTTGTAGTCAGGGCAAGAATAAGAAGAAGTGGCGCAAGAAAAAAGAGACCGACATCTGGTCGAAGACAGA
>DAOUZW010000056.1 GCA_030671315.1 Candidatus Bathyarchaeota archaeon | reverse complement strand
ATAAGATCATTCTTAACCCTAGAGTTATTAACATACAAGAATTCTGGAGCAATCGTCGCAGCGGCTACAACATCGTTGCCAGAAATAGTAGGTAAAGACAGAAACTGGGACTACCGATATGCATGGCTGAGAGACGCATCTTTTGCCGTTGATTCTTTCACTAAACTATGCCATTACGATGAAGCTGAAGGTTTTATGAAATGGATTATCAAGATATGTTTACTTTGCAGCCTAGATCTGCAGATAATGTATGGCGTCGAAGGTGAGAGAAATCTTGAAGAGAAGATTTTATCCCATCTCTCTGGCTACAAGAACTCAAAACCAGTTCGAATAGGGAATGGTGCTTACACACAAACACAGATAGATGTTGTAGGAGAAGTCCTACAAGCAGCTTATCTCTATTTCGTCTATTACCACTATACCGAGGAACTATCATTCGACCAATGGGACATAATTGAAGGACTAGTAGAATATGTAATTTCAAATTGGAGAGACCCAGATAATAGCATATGGGAATTTAGAAATGTAAAAAAACACTTCACTTTTTCTAAGCTCATGTCCTGGGTAGCGTTGGACAGAGGAATAAAGATCGCACAACTTTTCCACAAAGAACAAGTGGTTTCCAGATGGATCAAGATCAGAAAAGAAATTCAAGAAGATATCCTAAAAAATGGATGGAATAACCAAGTTCAAGCCTTCACACAATATTACGGTTCAAAAGAAATGGATGCTAGCTTACTTCTGATGCCATATTTTGGTTTCCTAGAACCAAATGATCATAAAATCAAGAAGACTGTAGAAAATATCTCTAAAAATCTTGTCACAGATGGTTTGGTATATCGATATCGTTCACAAGATGACTTTGGGATCCCTGAAAACGGATTTCTTCCATGTAACTTCTGGCTCGCTGACGCACTATTTCTAACAGGGGAAAAAGATAAAGCTAAAAAACTATTTGAGAAAACATTGGAGTATTCTAATCATCTTGGACTGTTTTCAGAACATATGAATCCTGAAACTTATGAACAGACAGGTAATTTTCCTCAAGCATATACTCATATCGCACTCATAAATACGGCAACACTACTAACTCAAAATGAGATAAGAAAACCAGTCTGCAAATTAAAATTAGAAGCCTGAATTAGTTATGGATTTAGCCTATAAAAAACATGATGTTTCGTAAAATTACTTAGGAGTTTTATGCTCAGTTCTTCTACGATACAAAAGAACATATCCGACGATTATTATAGCAGAAATCCCAATTGCCACCATAATTATTTGTAAATTATCAAATACATATTCCAGGGGTTCATTCATTTCTGGATTTGAAACTTCTTGTGGAGTCCATAACGATAACGAGTGGACATCATAATTTTCAATTATATCCGTTTTAACCCAACAGCATGACCCTTCACTGTGCTTTGCCGTTTCATTCGTTTTATAGGACAGCAATAATCCCGTATTTTCATCATAATTAAATGCGCAATCAATTGTACCTTCTTTTGGAAAACTTGTGACTGTTTGCATGATTACCATCTTTGGACCGGAGTAATTTAGTGTGATTAATGAGGAGTTGTTGTCATGAGGATTTATGGTTCCTTGGTTGATAGAACATATTATAGTTTCATTTCCCCAAAAATACTTTACATTTAAAGCTTCTTTCAAATTGGTAGAAATAAAATGGATAGTGGGCTTACCTATCATGGATTTGTCTTCAAAGAATTGATCGCTTGTTCCATTATTAATCTTACAAGATTGGACAGTTAATGTTTGGCGGTTGATTGTTGTTATTATTGTTTGAGAAATATTCTCACTTTTTTCATGCTTGAAAAAGCGTGTTCCAGAGCTGTTGTAGTAAGTTTTTCTATTGTCTTCAATTATCAAGACTGTTGAATTTGATTTTGTAACGTTAACGAATCCTTTTGAAATTTCAATTGTTGTTGAGGTTCCCTTGTATTTCCCTGTTCCTTTTGTATTACTATTTTTTGTAAGTTCATAAGTCCAGTTAGAACCTTCGCTGAAAGGATCTTCTTGAATTGTCTGAGATGCCACATGAGCTATAGTTGGAGTAATCATAAGAATTAGACATAATATGCCAATTCCAAAGAAATATCGCAAATCACATCTCGCCTACATACAATTGATTAGTTTCCAATTAAAATTTTTAAAGATTTAATTTTTCTGAAGGCTTGCTAGTTGGAGTATATATACAATACTCTTCTTCAGCCATATGGTCTTTATGAATTGCATATGCTCTTGCACGACACCCTCCACAGACCACTTTAAATTCACAGATTCCACATTTGCCTTTTAGTAGATCCTTATTTCTCAACTCATTGAATAGTATCGATTTTTTGTATATCTCTTCAAGAGAATTTGTTTTGATATTACCAGCAGAGACTGGTAGAAAGCCACAACCACATATATCTCCTTTATGAGAGATGAAGCAATATCCATTTCCTGCCATGCATCCATGCTGGATCATTTTATGTTGGCTAGATTTAACATTCGGTTTAATCTTGTTTTGTTTCATTACTCTTTGATATTGAGGTGCACAGGTCATCTTTATGGGAATTTTTGTCTTCTGTGATCGAATATAGAATTCTTTCATAAGTTTCTCATATTCCAGAGGAGTAATTTCCATCTCAACTTTTCCTCTTCCTGTAGGCACCAGCATAAATAGGTCCCACATTGAAGCACCTAGTTTCTCGACTAATGCTTGAATTTTCCAGACATCTTTGTAATTATATTTAGTGACTGTTGTTAGAATGTTAAACGGCAATTCTGCTTTTTTGACATAAGATATATTTTTTATTGTTCTATCATACGCGCCTTTGATTCCTCTAAAAGCGTCATGTATTTCGGAGTTCGACCCATCCAGACTAAAGGAGATATGAGCTACTCCAGACTTTTTCATTTTTTCAGCTGATTCTTGATTGACTTTGCTTCCACTTAGAGCTAAAACAACTCTAAGACCTAAGTCGTTTGCATATTCTATTATTTGGAAGATATCATTTCTAAGTAATGGATCTCCACCCGTGATAATGAACAGTATTTTTTCGCCAGCTATTTGTGAAATGAGATCTTTAGCTTCCTTTGTGGTCAACTCTCCTGGATCTGGCTGTGTCTGGGCTTCAGCCCTGCAATGCAAGCAAGCAAACTTGCAAGCTTTAGTGGATTCCCATGCAATAACATATGGAAGATCTGCCACAAAGATCACTGAGAATTGTTTGATCGTTATTGTAGTTTAAGGTTGGAATTTGACTACCTAAAGGTCCATATGAATATTATGCGAATATCAACTAAGAGTTAAATTAGTATTGATACGTAAAATGTTGCGAAGTGAATTATAATGCTAAAAGGAATGATTCTGGAACATGTAAGCATTGTTGTGAAAAATCGCGATGCTACAATGGACTTTTATACAAAAGTCTTGGGCTTCAAGATTCTCAGAAAATATGAAACGGATACTATGCGTGTTGCTTATTTGTATTTAGAAGATCAGTTACTAGAATTGAATGAGTTCTTTGCAAATGATGAACCTATAGGATTATGGCATTTAGGATTTAGAGTGGAGGATATGGATGAGGCAATTGCTCACTTCAAAGAACAAGGCGCTGAACAGGTAAGTGACCCCATTGAGTTCAAACCAAAGATGTATGCCTTGGCAGATGTATCTCATGAGAAATTGTTAAGAGCATTAAAACCCAAGGAAGATAAAACCTACTGGAGGATAGCTATGTTTCGTGATCCTAACGGTGTTATCATTGAATTACTGGAAAGATAGTTCATAGTAATTATACATGCATAACTTCTTCTTGGATGATTCATACAGTGCTATTAGTGTAAGATAATGCAATCTAAAATCTTTCTGTACTCTGTAATCGGAGGAGCCATAATTACACTATTCACAGGTCTCATATCCAATAATCCTAGCATGCTTATTGGTGCTATGCGATATGGTTACCCTTTCTCTTGGCTGATTAGACTGATAATAGCACCGCAATATTTTCCTTGGAGAGTAGATTTAACAAATCTAATAGTGGATATTGTGATCTGGTCAGTAGTTGTTGGCATAATTATTTTTCTCGCATCATATTTTCGGTCTAGGTTTTGATAGTAATCATTAAAGAACTTTATAACTTATTTTTTAAAATTTCACTATTTCTAATATTCGAATTCCCTTGTCATCGCACAAAATACTAACGCTTCATTTCATAAGCTCGAAGTACATCAGCCCAGGTCAGCACACCTAAGAGTTTGGATGGTCGTTCATTATCTACTACAGGTAGTGCTCCCAAATTGTGATGGTGCATTTTCTCTACTGCGGTATGCACAGAATCTTGAGGATAGGACGCTATTATTCTCGTGTCAGCTATTTCCTTAATTGGAATATCTCGATTGTTCAACAATGCATCTAGCAGTCGGGATACATCGACTATTCCAACAAATTTACCATGTTCCAATACCGGATAATCAAGGAAAAGTCGTTTTGCCATGAGGTTAGCTAATGTCAAAACATGTGTATCGGAATCTAAGGCCACATAATCTCTTCGCATGACTTCTTCTACTTTGACCCTGTCTAAGACATCAATGTGTTCAAACACTATGCCACGTTTGTATGCTTCATGACCTCTTATCAGATCCCTTTTGCTTAAGATCCCAAGTAATTTTTCTTGGTCACGCATATCAACGACTGGTAGATGTCCATATTCAGATTCATCCATACGACGTAGGGCTACTGCCAGAGTTTCATTGGGCATACAACTAGTTAGTTTTTCTGACATTATCTCCTTGACTTTAGTTGAACTTGCTTTTTCGTGGGGAATCTTGAGTATGTCACTATAAGATATGATTCCTACAAGTTTTTCATCACTAATTACTGGATATGCTAGATGTCCAGTTGAGGAAATCAAATTGGACACGTGTAGTAAATTATCTTCAGGGGAAACAGTTACAACTTCCTTGGTAGCTACTTTTTCAACTTCTATTTCTTCTAGTAAATCTACGCTAAATTCTCCTCTGTGAGCGGGGGACATGACTCTGTTAGTGACCTGGTTTTCATATATCGACCATTTGCCAGAAACAATATAGGCTATTGCGCAAGACATCATAAGTGGGACCAGAAGAAAATAATTGCCCGTCATTTCTGAGACCATTATCATAGAGGCGATAGGTACTTTTGCCGCGCCAGCGAAGAAGGCTGCCATTCCAACGAGTATGAATGCCTCTTGGTTAATTGTTGGCATCCATATTGCAAGGAGTTTTCCAAGAACTCCTCCTATCATTCCACCTATGACTAGCGAGGGGGCGAAAACTCCTCCGCTTCCACCAGAACTTATTGTAAAACTTGTGGCGATAATTGTGACGATGATCAAAGTCATCATAAATGTGATTGATAGATTTCCAAAAATAGCTTCTTGGACCCAGCCATAGCCCGCGCCCAAAGCTGATGGTTGAATCAATGCAAAAGTTCCAAGCATTATTCCTCCCAATGCAGGTTTTAGATATTGTGGAATTCTTACTCTTTTGAATACATGATCACGAAAACCATAGAATATTACAACATATCCTATAGAGAGAGCACCGCATATAATCCCTAAAACAAGGTAGAATAGCAGATTCATAGGTTGAGTGAATAGTATTGGACTGATCGTGAAGATAGGTTCAAACCCTATTCCTGGAATCGATGTAAAAACCGCATAAGCGACTGATGAAGCTACGAATGAAGGAATTAAAGCATCAACCTCAAAATCTCGTCTATAAAGAACCTCAATTGCAAATATTGTTCCTCCAAGGGGGGACTTGAAAATACTACCGATTCCAGCGGCAGCTCCACAGATCAGTAAGATCCTTCTATCCTTATCAGTTAGTCTAAATGCTGTTGAGATAGAGGAGGCTATACCTGAGCATATTTGAGCAACAGGACCCTCTCTCCCCGCACTACCTCCGCTACCTATAGTCAGGATCGATGCCAGAGCCTTGGTGAAAGGGACTCTTTTTCTAACCTTGCCAGCCAATCTATGAAAAGAATTTATTACTGCATCTGTACCGTGTCCTTCAGCTTCAGGTGAAAATTTGAAGACTATTAAACCAGATAGAAGGCCTCCCAATCCTGGTATTAATGCAATAAGCCACCATCTTACATCTGTCGAAGAAACAGATTTCGATATTTCTCCTCCTGCTGCAGGTGGATAGTAATTGCAGAGGTAACCTAGGAAGAATTCTGAGCTAAGATTAAGCAGATAATAGAAGACCCCTGCTACTAAACCAGATATAGCTCCGATAAGAGCCCCTAAAATAACCCACCTCTGTAAATAGTTCAGTTGTGACGGAATCTTCATTCTTACCACTAGTACCGGGGAAAACAATCAATCCAAGGTTAACATCGTTTTCAAATTCAGCGACAAGATAAATCTTCAAAGATGTCTTGATACAAAAACAACATTTGATCTTATAGAAGCGTGCGCTACTATGGATAAAGTATGATCCATAATCGGCCTATAGAATATTCACAATGTGGATAATCCAAATTGGAATTATTCTTGGTTAATCGAAAATTGATTTGGTGATTATTGTACTGCCTCTACACTCTTGACCTCAGGTATCTTATCTTTAAGATATGATTGTATTCCTTCCTTAACAGTCATCTGTGACATTGGACAACCTGCACATGCACCCTTCAAGTTTACTTTTACAATTCCTTCTTGTATGTCGACGAATTCGACATCGCCACCATGTGCTTGGATCTGAGGTCTGATTTCATCAATTGCTTTTTTTACTTGTTCTTCCAGCATATATGACGCCGATGCAACTAGTTTTTTTGAATAATATAAATGTTGAGCAGTTGATTCTGTTTTTTCAGTGTAATTTATTACCACAATTTTGACAGAAGGCATCATGGTTTAATATTTGAGTTCCACATTTCGAACAGAATTCT
>DAOUZW010000118.1 GCA_030671315.1 Candidatus Bathyarchaeota archaeon | reverse complement strand
ACAAGGAAATATGATAGAATACCTGCAAGAAATATAACCCAGAGTTGAGGTTTCAGATTTCCTAACCTAATATCAGTTCTATTTACATTTGCCAAATCCATCATATCTCTTTTTTGTGAACTTGTTATGATCGGAAATATCCTGTTAAAGTCATATGGTTTCCAAATGAGTCATCATAAGGATTAATATTAGCTTGAAAAATGTATTCTAGAAAATTTTGGTTGATATGAGATTAAATCGTAAATTTTTCTCCAGGATTAGGTGCATGAGCTTCCAGACCAAGTTCTTTACTCGCCCAGCTTGCTAGCTTGACACAATTAACTTCTTCTCCGTGGATGGTAAAGACCTTCGTCTTACTATCAAATTTTGAAAGAATTTCTTGAGTGTTACTACGTCCACCATGAGATGTGAAATCAAATTTCTGAATGTTCGCTTCAACTTTTCTGGATCTGCCTTGAATCATGAACTTTCTTTTTTCTAAAAGTATACTGCCTGGAGTTCCAGGTATTTGGAAACTTACTAAGAAAATTCCATTATTCTTTCTCTTAACTATTTCTTGCATGTAAAAAATCGCAGCTCCACCTTTAAGCATACCAGCAGGCGAGATAATTACACAGGGAGTCTTGACAGCTTTTCTTCTATCATTCCATGAATTGATCCATCTGGTTTTCTTCACAGCTTTTTCAAAGAGATCACTATCTTTCAATGATTTGGGATAATTCCCTAGGATCTCAGTGGCCGATAATGCCATACCATCCATAAATACCGGATATTTAAAATTGTGAGCTGCAAGAACAGTAGCAATCTCCTGGGATCTTCCTACTCCAAATGCTGGAACCAATACAGTTCCATCGTTTTCTATGATCTCAGTAATGTTGGAGACAAATTCTTTTTCCACATCAATCCGTCTAGGATGATCTTCCATCGCATAAGTTGACTCAGTAATTACAGCATCTAAATCGCCATAATCAACATCAGCTGATCCAAGTGTTCTAGTTTCATTTGGATTAAAGTCACCAGTATATAGAATCCGTTTACCATCTCCCTCCATGAGAATCTGAGAGCTACCAGGGATATGCCCTGCATTTAAGAAGCTAACTTTGATTCCTTTAAAATCAAATTCTTTCCTATAGTTCATGGGAATGCAATGATCCATCATTGCTTCAAGATCAATATATTCATATGGAAGAAAATAACCGCTGATTTTAATGAAGTCTTTAATCAATAGTTTAGTGAATTCGAATGTTGGTTCCACTCCATATAAAGGAAGGCGCTTACTCAAATAGAATAGCGGGAGAAGTCCACTATGGTCCAGATGTGCATGAGAGAGAAAAATCCCATCTAAGTCTTTGGGAGATATATGGACTGGAAATCTGACGGAATGGTTCATCATTACACCATAATCTAAAAGGCAACAATTTTTGCCAGCTTCAACTATGACAGCTGATCTGCCGACTTCTCTGCATGCTCCTAGAAATTGGATATTCAACATTTACACTTTCAATTTTTTTTGGCTCATCACTATGAGAAGTTACACTTAAACAACTCGCAGAAATGGGCATTTATACTCGGCAATAACATGTTTAGAAATATTTTAATGATAGGTTTACCTTTTGGGATCGCAAATTATCGGTTTTGAAGATGACAGTTCACATAAAAGTCAATAATGAAAGTTTCAAAGGGAAGACATTCATCACTGGCTTCCACGGGATTGGAGAGACAGGCTATATTGCTACCTCGTTTCTAGTTCATGCTTTGCATGCTGAAAGAATTGGATTCATAGAGGTTGAAAAACCTCCCCCTTTCATCAATTCAACTCATGATGCTATTGTCACACCTTTCGAGCTCTATAAAAAAAATAAAATGATCATTGCTAAATTAGAATTCTCACCACATAAGAGTGAAGAAGCTGAATTCCTCAAAACACTAGCCTCATGGGTTACCAAGGAAAAATTCAAAGACGCGGTCATGATAGGCGGCTTAGATGCGAGTTATAAAAGTGAGAAATCAAATCTCAGAATTGTAACTACTAAGACATATCCTTCCAAAAACAAGTCTCTTAATTCACTTCGACTTGAAGAAGAACTCTTTGTATATGGCCCATTGGCCATAATGCTTAGTGAATTTGAGATGCACCGCTTTCCAGCTCTAGCTCTTCTTCCATATGCATCATCAACAAGACCTGATCCCGCTGCCGCCGCAGTTGCAATAAGAACAATCTGTAAAACATATAGCATGAAAGTCAACGTCTCAGATTTAGAAAAAGATGCAAAAGATATTGAAGCTGAGATCGAGCATAGAATGAAACAGACACATAAATCACTTCAAGGCATGTTTGTATAATTTTTTTTATATAACACATGCTTAAGATCGCTTTTCACGTTTAGTTTTGCGAGAGTTTAATGTAGAATTCAGTTTCAGCATCGCATCTTTACTCCACATATCGTCTCCATAATAGGAGATGCACATCTTACTTTTTGCTTGTTGACACTGTTTTCGAAGCTTGAGGACCATTTCTCTTGACCAAACCTGATCTGAGCCATGTAAAACTACCGTTTTACACTTTATTTTTTTCACATATTGCGTTAATGACTCTTCAACATCCAATCTGACAAGCAAATTATCGGTATTGGCAGTCTCTGTTTGTGTTATTGGATATACGTCGCTTAACTCAATGGGGATTGGTCCATAAGGCACATCATAGAAGCAAATATGCACGTCTTTTCGTTCTTTTATTATCTCTTTCATTTTCTTTAGATTTTTATCCATTTCATAGGGTTTGGTGAGAGGAGGGGGTATAAGTATCATAATTTTGGATTTAGCTGGTAGAGTGAATTCCTCTATCAAACGTTTTCTGAATCTATAAATTTCAGGTCTAATATAGTCTAATTGATCGAAGAAAAAGATACCTTTCTTCTTGGAGAAAGGCGAATAGTTTTCCAAAAGGCTACGATATTTTCTCAGTTCATAGATTGATTCAAAGAGTCTAGGATGGGCTCTTGCCCTTTGCATAACTAGTTCCCAAAGTCTTCCTTCATGGATACTCTGTTTGATCCTTCGCAACTCTCCTGAACAAACATTGAGATTATGAATCGCTAGAGCTCTAACTCTTTTTTCTTTAGGAAAATCGCGGATATCTTTCACATCTAATTTTCTACATATGCTACAGGAACAAGGTAGATACTCGAGATCTTCAAACCTGATTGTTCCATTTGGAGTCAGATATCTATTATTTCTAGCGAATATCGCATAAGAGGCAGAATCAAAAAGATCACACCCTAGAGAAACGGCGAGCGCGAACATGGAAGGGTGGCCTCCCCCGAAGAGATGAAGGGGTCTACTCGGCTTTATCCACGTTTTACATGTCAAGATCATATTTACTAGTTGACGATACATGTATTGCTCCATAATCTGTGTTGGACTTCCCAATGCTAGAATTGGGAAATTTTTTTCATCCATATGTTTAGAAGATTTTGTGACTAAGTCCAAATTTAGACCACCTTGTATTGGTCCAACCCATAGAATATCATGTTCTAGAATACATTCCATAGCTTGATCAGCTCTTTGTAAAGTTAATTTGACCGTCTTCTCTGCATGTGCTCGGTTATTAGTTAGCCCTGTTGGCACATCTAGAATGACTGCTATGTCGGAACGGATTTGTTCTTGAAATCTTATAATTTCGGTCTGCGTCGTTTCTATCCCGCCATAAATTAAAATCTGATAAGCGCCACTATCAGTCGCGACTATTCCATTGAAATCTAGAAGCTCGTGAATTTTTTTTCCTGGGTCGGTACCGAAAGCTTTCCTTGCCAAGAAAGCATTTGTCATTACTGCTTGAAATCCAATTTCTTGAATTTCTTTGGGCAATACTATGTGATGTTTTGGATGAACAACGGGAAATAAATAAGGTGTTTCCAATATACCGTTCTTGGTATGAAGCTTTCCTATTCTGCCGAGAAGATCTTTTTCTCTTATTTCAAAAACATGATCTTTTCTGAAAAGCGATTCATGTCTCATCTTTTGAGCCTACCATGACATTTTTTGTGAAGTTCTATTGGACCCATTTGATTTAAATGAAATTAATTAGATTTGAAAAAAGGTTAAGAGTTTAATAACACAAAATTTGTGACCGTTAAATTTTTAATGTAAATTTCTGAATATGAATCTCAATTCTTGATGATGCTATTAAAAATATTAGAGACGCCAATAGATATTCCGTGTATAGGTAAAAAAATAAGGTAGTAATTTACTTAGACTTTTGTTTCTCACGATTGAATTCTTCATAGACCTTCTGAACACGTTCTGCTGCAGGTCCTCTTCCCTCGATTAATCCTTTCTCTGTGACACGTATTTTATCCATTACCACTATTACTCCTGCTTCATCAATAACTTTCACCATTTTTGGGAAAACTCTCTCAAGCCTTGTAGCAAAACCACGGAGATCAAAAGGCATTCCGATTCCGAAGATTTCAAGCACTGTCCGCCCATTTATAAATAGTCTACCAATTTCTTTCCCTGATTTATCTTTCACATTGGCTAAGCATATGTTGAGAGTTTCGGCATCT